>NZ_AENZ01000032.1:0-7130 GCF_000183485.2 Alistipes sp. HGB5
GTAATGCAAAGACGGAGCAGGCATGACCTGCTCCGTCGGTTGGACATCTCGTTCGCGCTATCGTTATGCCGCTGCTTTCATCTCCTCAGGCATCCGGGTATCGGGTTCGATATCCGGATCCATCGGAATAATCAGCGGCTCCGGCGACGGCTCTGCGTCGGGCGTCTCGTCCGGCAGCAGGTCAGGAAGCTCCTCAGGCTCGACGTCCGGAGCCTCCTGCATCGAGACCGCCAACTCTTCGGACTCGGCTTTTGCCTGCAAAGCGTCGATCTGCTCCTGAAGACGGGCTTTGCGACGCTCGTAGACTTGCAGATACTCCTGCTGCACCTTCTGGCTCTGCTCCGTGAAGTTCATATCCGCGAAGCGGCACATCATTCCCGTCAGGAGCGTTTCGTCCGTACATCCATACTCCGGAGCTGCCGATCGGAAGTAGTCTACGAGGAACGCACGGACCAACGCCGCCTGCTGCTTGACCGTAATGCGTCCTGCCGCAGCGAACTGCTCCCGGTCAGTCAGGTAAGAGCCTTCCTTGGGTCGGAAACCGCACTGACGGAGTTTCGAGTCGCTCATTACGCGCTGCATCACGGCGTAGTAGAACATCTGCTGCTCCTCTTTCTGCAAGGGCTTGTTCGCAACCTTCACATCGAGAAAGACACGCTTCATATCGGTCGTGATATGCTCGTAGCAGATTTCCCGGTTGCGGCGATCCTGCTGCATCAGCCCTTCCAGCGGAGAAGGCGGGACGACGGTGACGAAGACCTTATGCTCATCGTCCTGCCCCTCGTTTACCGTCACTTCCCGCTCCTCGTCCTCGATCTCTTCGTAGCGGATTTCAATATCGAGGTTGCCGATGATGGCGTATTTGCGCACCCGTCCTTCCGAGATGTCGAATTCCAACTGCTGTGTTTCTTCGGCAAACACCGCCATTTCGGCCCCGTATTCCTCTTTGGCCGCAGTGAAATCCTCTTCCGACTCGAACTCCTCAGCTTGTGGAGCGTCGGGCATCTGAGGGCCTTTATCGTAGTGATAAACGCTGTATTCCAGCTCTTCGACGTGATAGCCCTCCTGTTCGAGTGCTTCCTGCACCGCAGCAGGGGTTTCGCCGCCCGTAGCCAGCGTCGTACGCGGGTCGTCCTTCAGGAGTTTCACGGCTTTCTGTACCAAAAACTCGTTGTTCTTGCGGATCATGCACTCGCGGTTCTGGCAGCCCGCGCAACCGCCCGTACATTCGTCCTTGAACAACACCTGATTGGCCGTGTTGTGCTGGCAGGAAAGGCACTCCGTCTTATCGAAGTTGTAGCTTTCCAGCTTGGTCATATAACGCTCGTAGAGCCGCCGGGCGATCTCCTTGATCCGCGCGGTCTTCCACGAGCTGTAACACCCCTCGGCGAAATGATCGTTGTAGACCTCCTGCTGGATGTCGGCGGGATATTTGGCGATCTCCGTAGCGACGCCCACCGAAATCTCCTCCTTGTCGAGCATCCCGGCCAGGGCATCGATCAGCTCGCAGAGTTTCAGTCGCGAGCGGATGTAGGCTTCCGACTTGCCGAACTTGCCCACGAGACTCTCGATCGTATGCCGCCCCGACTGCAAGGCCCGCTTGTAGGCAGCGGCCTCCTCGCGCGGCCGTACGTCCTCGCGTTGCAGGTTCTCCGTGATGGCGGCATCCTCGGCCTCGGCGTCCGACAGATCCCGCACCAGGGCCGGAATGAATTTCAGATTCGCCATGGCGGCAGCCCAGTAGCGACGCTCGCCGTAGACGATCTCGAAGCCCTCGTCCCTCGGACGCACGCAGATAGGCTGCAGTACGCCCGACTGTCTGATGCTCTCGGCAAGTTCCAGCAACGTTTCTTCGCGGAAGTTTTTGCGGGGATTGTAGGTCGAATTGACGATCTTGTTCAGATCCAGCAGCCGGACATCCGTCTCGGGATGGACTGCCGGTTGTTCGACAGGACTGGTTTCTGCGACAGGATTCACAGCTCCGATATCCGTTGCCTGCGGTTCGGCGGGTTTCATGTCGGGACTCCCGGCTGCAACCGGGTCTTGCGCTTGCGCCGCAACGGCCTCGGAAACGGCCGGCGTCCGAACTGCGGACTTGCCGCTCTGCTTCGATTTCGAATTTGCTTTCGCAGTCTGCATAACATGTAACAGTTTTTACCGTGTGTCTCACGTGTTTTCTGCTCGCACGAATTTTATTGTTTTTATCGCGCAAGCAATGAATAATATGTTATGAGGCTTTATATCCCGAACGGATCGGTTGCCTCGGGAAGATTCATAAGCCCGCGGCGCAGGTGCAGGGACGGAAAAATACCGCAGCCCCGGCGAGGATGATTTTTCCGTCCCGGAGCCGGAGAGGGAGGCACGGCCGACCGGCCCGGGATTATCTTTCCCGGGGCAACCGGCAGGATAGGTAATTTCCATTTATCTTTGCCGTGACAAACATCGGAAGCAGCAGCTTCGATGTCATATTGAAACCCGTCATTTCTGGGTATAATCGGATCGAAGCATCCGGCAATATCCTGCATTCGGTCGGATTCATCTTCGTTTCCGGTATATATCTCCGGAAAATTTGCCGGTTCCATACGAACTGTTAATTTTGTAATAGATTCAGTTTATCGGAATGCGTAAATCGGTATTCATACTGCTAACGGTTTTCATGGCCTGCCTGCTCTGCAAGGAGTCGGAGAATATGCCGGGCACCTCTCGGAAATTCATGGATGAAACATTCCTAAACCGTGGGGAGGAGAATTTACTTGCCAGGCAATGGCAATGTGAATATATCTATTCCGATTTAAGTTTCACCAGTGTCTTGCCGGAGGCCAAAAAGACACGCTCGACCGTATCCATGTTCCGGCACGGAGCCCATGGGCGCTTGCGTGCCACGGTTTTATCAATGTGTTGCGTCACATACGGGATTTCGGGCGTCGCAGGACTCGCAGCAAGGGTACACGGAAAAGGTTTCGTGGCCGGCCTACATGCCGTAGACTATTACGTCTATCGCCTGCACCGGCTCATTATTTAGCCATATGGCAAGAAGACTCGCAAAGGCCGGGTAAAAACATGGAATGTCCGGAAAACGGGAAAGTTGTATGTCCTGTTTTCGGGGGAATAAAATGCCCGGCTGTCTCGCGCTCGAAATTCGTTTTTTATACGTGTCGCCCCGATGCATATACGATAAATATCGCTCCGGACGGCTCTGTTCTTTCGGAGAATCCTAAAGATGGAAATTTACGATGTACCGATATGCTGACGCGTTCCGTTGTTCACGACGGAATTTTTTATGTTTTGAAGAGAGCTGTCGTGATCTCACACAACGGCCTGTACGGGTAGATGAAAAGTGTCTTTGGAGGGAGTTTTCGGTATTCCCATATGACGGTATAAACACTCCGGACACCGTTTCCCAACAGTATCCGGAGCTGACAAAATTGTGCTTGCGGTATTTTGCACAGGATAAAAATACGGATTCTTTTCGAAAGCAGCAAGCCGTGCCCCGGTTTTTCAGCTTCCGGCGGTTCATCCTCGAGAATTTGCGTTTCTTATATCGCCGCCCGTTTTAGCAATTTTTCCCGCGGGCCGATATTCGGTTTGTATATTTTAATAGACCGAAAATAATTATTTTGGAGTCCTGAAAAACATAATCTCCGAAAGCTGTATGGTAGAATTGGATAAAAGCCAAAAGAAAATTGCCCGAACACTCATAAGCCGGGCCTTGGAGCGTGAATGCTGTACCTTTCTGGCGAAACTCAAACGACTCCTGCAGGATGAAAAAGCGCAGTCCTGCCATGAGAAATATTTGGAAATATATAAGAGCATACAGACATTCGACAAAGATATAAGTCGTCAGTATGACGGTCTGAACGGCTCCCGCTATGCTTTGACGGTATTCAGCCTTTTCTATAACGGAATCCTTACGGAGAAGGATCTCTCGGAATTCGACGACAGAACCCGGGAAGCGTTCTTGGAGCACAGACGGCAGTGGAATCTGGAGTTGTAAGCCGGCAGCACGGACATATACCGCATATGAACCCGGCATGCAGAACCCGAAGGAGCCTCGCAGAAAAATTCTTTCGGGAATGGAATGCCGTGCACCGAGGGAACCGGCCGAAAAAAATAGCATCACAAAGCTGTTTTTGTGAAAAAATATCTATTTTTGGATCGTGTTAAACTACTAAATTCCATACGACCATGAATGAACTGGTAAAGACTATCGACGAGCTGTATGCGGCATTCAAGACCGACGCAGAGCTTCAGGCGGGAAAAAACAACAAAGCTGCGGGACTGCGCGCCCGTAAGGTGTCGCTGGAGCTTGAGAAGAAACTCAAGGAATTCCGGAAAACGTCGCTTGCGGCAGCTGCCAAATAGCTCGTTTTCATCGCATGACGCAGGGTGTTCTTTCGAAGGACACCCTTTTTTGTCCCGGCGGTTTCGGCCTTACCGGCGGAGGAAATGACGGCAGCCCTGTCGAAGATTCAGCCCCGGAGTTTCCCGTCGGTCGTCAGGGAGGGATTCAACCGCTCCCGAAGGCTCGTATTGCGTTTCAGCACGGACACGTTGCGGACGGCATAGGCCAAGGCTTTCGTCGCACCGATCAGCACGCAGATCTTTTTGGCGCGCGTGATACCCGTATAGATCAGGTTGCGCTGGAGCATCACGAAGTGGGTCATCAGCACCGGCATGACCACGATCGGATATTCCGACCCTTGGGCCTTGTGGATCGTCGTGGCGTAGGCCAGCGTCAGTTCGTCGAGTTCCGTGACATCGTACTCGACCTTCTTGCCGTCGAAATCCACCGTCAGCATCCTGTCCTCCGTATCCACCTCACGGATATAACCCTGATCGCCGTTGAACACCTCCTTAGCATAGTTGTTGCGCAACTGCATCACGCGGTCGCCCTGTCGGTAGGTGTAGCCTCCGCGGCCGAGGCTCGGCCCCGAAGGATTCAATGCCTGCTGCAACAGCAGGTTCAGGTTCGCGGCGCCCACGATACGGCTGTCATTGTCGAAATATCGCACGGCCAGTGCCGCCATCTGGCAGGCCGTGCGGTCGGGTGTCAGGTATTGCGAAGCATAGACGCCCTTGCGGCGCTGCCGCTCGCACATTGCATCATACGGCCAGTTATCGCCGCCGTAGAGGAATGGCAGGTCATTGTGCTGCTGCCAATAATCGAGAATCTCCGGCAGCGTATCCGGCCAATAGAAATTGCGCCGCAGATAGTAATTCTGAAGCGCATAGCGTTTTGTGATTCTTTCAAAGATTTTCATTGGATCAGGTTTTAGGGTTACTCTTTTTTCTGCCGCGGCACCGCAATCCAGTCGGGATTCAGCGTCATACGCCAATCGGGATCGCCAGTGCGGTAAGCGAGGAGCTGGGCGGCGTAATCGTGAGCTTCACGGGAATTTTGGGCCCGATAGTGAAACATCCATTTCTGACCGCACCGGGGACATTCCCAGACGACCATCGTACCGGCAGAGGTCTCGGCAAGGCCCAGCATGCAAGGTACTACGTATAGTGCGGCGGTTCGAAATCACATTCATAACAGGTATAAATACCGCGGTTATAGCGTCCCTGCGGTGGAACGCGCAGGGACAAAGGAATATCGATCATATAAGTATATGGTTTAGGTGTTCGTATCTTCAGGCGAAGCCGCGACTCCGTCCTCTTGGCAATAGTCGAATTTCATCAGCTTTGCGACACGGGCGTACTCCTTATCGTAATACGTATCGTATTCCTTTTGATATTCCTCCTTGTAATGGGTTCCGCCGTCGGGATCGTCGGGGTCATCGGCTTCGACGAATGTTTCGAAAGGTGCACCGTGTGCGTTCAGCAGCCGTCCGACGGCCAGATCGCAGGCAATATCCATAATCGACGCGTTGATCGCGTCCTTATGGTTACGGTAATATTCGTGTAAATTCATGGTTTCGTTCATTAAAATGTTCTTGGTTTGAGTTATTGTATTTCTGCGGACATCAGGTCGGGGTCCGCAATGCAGATCGGGTTTGTTCCGGGTATTCATTGGGCAGACTCTTTCCGGATTCGGATTTGCTCCTCTGCGAATTGTCTGTTCCACCACGCCTCGCAGGCATCGACAAGCATTTGATACTTCTCTTCGGAAGGTTGTCCGTGATGCAGTTTCCGTCTGCGGCCGAGTAAATCATAACCGTAGGATCTCCATTATTGTTTTCTATATCCAGTGGATATTCCGTTCCGGGAATCTGATAAGCAGCATCTTCCTGATAGGTCGGATCATTTGACAGTTCATCGAGTTGACCGTCAGCACATAGATCCTTGATCTTCTGGACTGCCGTTTCGAGATTCTCGGCTTCAAAACTGAAATACCGGCAATCTATGACAGTAATTTTTTGATTCCGATAAAATTCATAGCGTTTCATTGCGCGATTATTTGAGGTTAATACTTCGACACTTCCAGTCCTTTTTTCGTCATGCTCATCGAGAAGCCCGCCTCATGGAGCTGTTTCAGTACCGAAGCGTTGCTCTCATGGATAAGAAGCGGATAGACTTGGGAGTAGTTGTCGGCGATCGGTGTGTTGAACGACACAGTGATTCTGTTGTTTCGGGTGATGATTTCCAGCGCACTCCGGAAATCGGATTCCTGCATGTTCATTTGAAGGTGTCTTTAATGATTATCGGATATGGAACGTAGTTCGCATGGATAGACTTCAGTTTCCGAGTCTGAGCAGCAGATCAGGATAAGATCCTTGTCGGAGGGTGTCTCCTTATCGTCATTACCCGAACAGACGACACAACAACCGGACATTTCATAGTCGGGATCGCTCCGGAAGACACGCTGCCCGGGGTGAAAGACCTGCACGCGCGGCAGCTTCTCCCCGTCAAGGGTCTCCGGAAGAGCGATTACTTCCCGGATTGCAAGCCGGGGATGTTTGTCGAAATGCCAGTCTACCTCGGATTCTTCGCCGAGAGTCGTTTGAATCGCACTCAGAACCGTTCCGCATTGTTCGGAAACAAGACGTGCGGCCTCCTTGCCGGAAGCCGCACGCAGGGTAAAACAGCCGTTGAAGGTATAGCTGACCTTCAGTTTGAATTTTCGTCGCATAGTGTTTAAGAGTTATCGTTGTTGTTTTCAGACCATTCGTCGACTGTCGTCGCGTCAT
>NZ_AENZ01000031.1:0-10855 GCF_000183485.2 Alistipes sp. HGB5
GTTTGGGCTCTTTTTGCACGCATGGGATTCTCATTCCTTAATAAAGATCGTAACTTTAGGTTACCATATAGTAACGATGAAAAATTAACCCAGCAAATAGATATATTTGTTGCGGATGAGGAAACCATATTAATAATTGAATGTAAAGTTGCAGGGAATCCTAAGCAGAGTAACTTCAAAGAAACTATAGAGGCGATAGGAGGTAAGAAAGAAGGATTGATAACTACAATTCAACAGTTATTTCCTGATACCAAATATAAGATTAAGTTCATTTTTGCCACAAAAAATTATTACTTGTCAGAACAGGACAATGCACGATTAAATAACTATGGTATAATTCATTTTGACGAAGAAACTCTTAAATATTATCAGGAGCTTACAAAGCATTTAGGGACTTCGGCCAAATATCAATTATTGGGAAGTATTTTTGAAGGTCAAACGATTCCTGAATTGGATAACCGAATACCTGCCATTAAAGGTAAGATGGGAGGATATACTTATTATTCCTTTTCGATTGAACCTGAAAAGCTACTCAAAATAGGTTATGTTTTGCATAGGAATAAAGCCAACAGAAAACTCATGCCTACATATCAACGTTTAATTAAAAAGTCAAGACTAAAATCAGTTCAGGACTTCGTTGATAATGGAGGCTTTTTCCCGAATTCAATAATTATAAATATTGATACAAATGGAAAATCTGTTAGATTTGATAGTGCAGGAAATCAAGTAGAAAAGAGTATTTCAAGGATAGGAATTCTTCATTTGCCAAAAAAATATCGATCTGCATATATTATTGATGGACAGCATAGGCTATATGGTTATGCAAATTCCCCATATAAAGCGACAAATTGTATTCCAGTAGTTGCTTTTATTAATTTGGAGAGAACGCAGCAAGTCAAATTATTTATGCAGATCAATGAGAACCAAAAGGCTGTTCCCAAGAATCTACGGAACACCTTAAATTCCGATTTGCTATGGAATTCAGAAAACCGAACGGAACAAATTAAAGCATTAAAACTTCAAATTGCCTTGAGTTTAGGAGAAGAAATGCAATCCCCGCTTTATGATCGTATTATTATTGGAGAAAATATCAAATCGGCAACGCGTTGTATAACGATTGATACTATTAAAGTCGGTTTGGACCGTGGAAACTTTTTTGGGACATTCGACAAAGATTCTATCAAAACGGATGGAACCTTCTATAAAGGAAATAATGATGCAACATTAGAGAGGCTTTTTCCTTTTATTGTAGGTTGTTTTGATTATATAAAAAATAATTTACCAGAAGAGTGGTCAAAAGGAGATGCAGATGACGGTTTTTTAACAATAAATGCCAATGTTGAAAGCCTGCTTCGTTTATTTAGCGATATTGTCGATCACATTGTTAAAGCAAAGGGTGTAAACCCCAAAGTTGATTCGACACAAAATGTCATGCAGGAAATGGAATTTTATTTGGATCCAATTATAGATTTCTATAAAAATTTGACATCGGAATCTAAAATAGAATTAAAGAAAAGCTATGGTATAGCTGGGCGAACAAAAGTTTGGAGAATTTTGCAACGCGAAATATCAAAGGTTCGTACTGATTTTCATCCGGACGGATTAGATAAGTATTGGAAAGATGAAGACAAACGATATAATGAAGATTCGTTCAGATTCATTCGGGATATTGAAACCTTTATGAAAGAGGATTTTAAAACTAAATTAGAGCAGGCTTATGGAAGCCAATGGTTTAAAAGAGGTGTCCCCAAAGCCGTCTATGATAAAGCCAACCAATTAGCATCTGAAAAGAATTATGAAATCACAGATGCATCTGAGGAATATTCCCCATGGGATTGTTTAACCCTCATAGACTATAGAAGAATAGCTACTTATGGGAGCAACTGGAGAGATATATTTGAAAAATATTACACCAAACCCGGGGAAGAAAAAGGTGGAAATAAAGAAGCCAAAACAGAATGGATGCAGAAATTGGAACGCATCAGAAACAATAATTTTCACACATATAGTGTAAAAGAAGAAGAGTTTGAGTTTTTATCAGAATTACATAAATGGTTAATAGAAACTTCTGATTAGGATCTTAATTTTTAGTTAAATTGGTGGGGGAACCAAAAAAGTAAAATTTTTTGGGTTGATGTTTGCTGGCAAAATGGTTAGAATCAATGTTTTGCATTTTTTCTGGTTCGAATAAATAAGGTTGTGACTCCGTTATCTTATCAAAAGATCATAGGCTATGAGCGAGATTGAGATTAAGCAAATGCAGGAGAAAATCGATGCAGGCATTTTGCTTGCCCAAAAGCGTCTGATTGAAAAGACCAAGAAGGAGGACGGCGAACTGGTTGTCGTGCGCGATGGAAAGGTCGTGCGCATTAAGGCCCGCGATCTGAAATAGGAATTTGGGGTCGGTTGTCCGAATGATAATCCCCGGCATTTTTGGATGTCGGGGATTCACTTTTCAATTTTGATCGGGTAGGCGGACGGCGCGTGGTACACAAGTGGAACACGCGAAATCGTAACAACTCCCGATAATGGCAAACTGCAACTCTTTGAATGTGTGTGAAATCCGCTGGAATATAGTTCGTTAAATTTATTGGAAAAAGTAAAATTTAATTCTGGGGGGCGCGTGGTCGCAAGTTCGAATCTTGTCACCCCGACAAGCTGAGAGTCAGCCGCTTATGTGAAAACATAGGCGGCTGATTTTGTTTTGGCGGCAGTGGCTGAAACGGGCGGCTGACGCCACGGCCGACGGGGAAAAGGGGCGGGGCCGTCGGACGCCGGGCCGGGGAATGTCGATTTTTTTTCGTATCTTTGCACAAAACCCCGTGTTGCGGCCGTTATTATTCATGTCGTGCAGACCGCAGATTTTTGCCTTTATACCCCTTCGATAGCAATTCTGGATGTTTGCGGCGGAAAAAGTGTCGATTTTCCCCGGAATGTTTTTCAAATGCGGAGGAATTTGCCGGGGTTTCTTGCGATCAGCGGATTTCTGCGATTTTTTTTCGCGCCGGGCCTGTCCCGCACTTCGTGAGACGACGCCCGCGATGCGGGATTGCGGCGGTCCCCTGTCAACAGATGCTTAACACGAAAAACAACAGCTTATGAAACAAAGAAAAATGCTTGCGCTCACGCTCTACCAGCTTGGACAGCTTTACCGTCACGAGTTACCCGAACTTGTCGCCGCCGCCGAGGCGAGCGGCGACGCCGCGCAGTTCCGAAGGCGTCTGGGCGAGTGGGTCTCCCGTTCGGAGTCCGCGCAGGGCGATGCGGGCGAGCAGATTCGGCTGCTGATCGATTACGACGGGCGGGAGGTCGATGAACTGTCTACCGGCGAGCGGATGCCGGTGCGGACGCTGACGCTGTTGTGGCAGTTTCTTACGGGCTGTCTGGAGAATGTGGAGATGCGCACGGACCTGTTTATCGACCTGTTCTACCTGTTCAAACGTCTCGGAGGAGCGGAACTGCCGCCGCTTTCGATGCAGCGTGTCCGCATCCGCTCCGAGCGCTGGCCTTCGGGACTCGATGCCGAGGTGCGGGAGATCAGGGCCGACAACAGGGAGCGCATGCTGCATCTGCTGGTGCAGAAGATCGAGAACCGCAAATCGACGCCCTCGCGGTTCCGTTTCGCGGAGGGGATGAGTTATGAAGACAAATACCGTCAGGTGGCCATCTGGTGGAACGATTTCAGGTTTCATCTGGCGATGGCGGTGAAAAGCCCCTCGGAGCTGAACCGCTTTCTGGGCAATTCGCTTTCGGCGGAGACCATGTACCTGCTGTCGAAGGCCCGCAAGAAGGGGATGCCGTTCTTCGCCACGCCCTATTATCTCTCGCTGCTGGACGTGACCGGAAAAGGATACGGCGACGAGGCGATCCGCAGCTATATCCTCTACTCGCCGCAGCTGGTCGAGACCTACGGCAGCATCCGCGCGTGGGAGAAGGAGGACGTCGTCGAAGCCGGAAAGCCCAATGCCGCGGGGTGGCTGCTGCCCGACGGCCACAATATCCACCGCCGCTATCCGGAGGTGGCGATCCTGATTCCCGACACGATGGGACGCGCCTGCGGCGGGTTGTGCGCGTCGTGCCAGCGCATGTACGATTTTCAGAGCGAACGGCTCAACTTCGAGTTCGAGAGCCTGCGGCCCAAGGAGAGCTGGGACCACAAGCTGCGCCGCCTGATGACCTATTTCGAAGAAGACACGCAGCTGCGCGACATCCTTATCACGGGCGGGGACGCCCTGATGAGCCAGAACAAGACGCTGCACAATATACTGGAGGCCGTATACCGCATGGCCTGCCGCAAGCGCAAGGCCAACGCCGGGCGGCCCGACGGCGAGAAATACGCCGAACTGCAGCGCGTGCGTCTCGGTTCGCGCCTGCCGGCCTATCTGCCGATGCGTATCGACGACGGATTGGTGGAGGTGCTCAGGGAGTTCAAGCAGAAGGCTTCGGCCGTCGGCGTGCGGCAGTTCATCATCCAGACCCATTTCCAGTCGCCGCTGGAGGTGACGCCCGAAGCGCAGGAGGCGATCCGCAGGATACTCGCGGCCGGGTGGCTCGTCACCAACCAGCTGGTCTATACCGTCGCGGCGTCGCGCCGCGGGCATACGACCCGGCTGCGGCAGGTGCTCAATGCGCTGGGCGTGGTCTGCTACTACACCTTCTCGGTGAAGGGGTTTCAGGAGAATTACGCCGTCTTTACGCCCAACAGCCGGTCGCTGCAGGAACAGCACGAGGAGAAGATTTACGGCCGGCTGACGCCCGAACAGGCCGGGGAGCTGGATGCAGAGCTGGAGAAGGGCGGCGACACGGCCGAACGGCTCCGCCGCTTTATGAAGAGACACCGGCTGCCGTTCCTTGCGACCGACCGCAGCGTGCTGAACCTGCCGGCCATCGGCAAGAGCATGTCGTTCAGGCTGGTGGGCATTACGCCCGAAGGCAGGCGCATCCTGCGCTTCGACCATGACCGCACGCGCCGCCACAGTCCGATCATCGACCGGATGGGCGAAATCTATATCGTCGAGAACAAATCGCTGGCCGCCTACCTGCGCCAGCTGGAAAACATGGGCGAGGATGCGGACGATTACGCCAGCATCTGGAACTATACGCACGGCGAGACCGAACCCCGGTTCGGGCTTTACGTATACCCCGATTTCCCGTTCGGGGTGACCGGGCGGGTGAGCAACCTTGAACTGGAGTGATTCGGTACGAAACAGCGATGAGGAGGCCCGGCGGAAGCGATTCCGGCCGGGCCTCGAAACTGTTGCATATATCAGGAATATTTATTATCTTTGTAAGAACGATAAATGAAGACCGGCGCCGATGTCCGGAGCGCCGTTCGGGGCATGTTCCGGTTTTCGTGCAGGCAGAATTATGAAACAGTCCGAAAGATTGATGTCGCTCGACGCCCTCCGCGGGTTCGACATGCTCTTCATCATGGGGTTCGCGTCGCTCGTCGTGGCCGTGTGCGGCTTGTGGCCTTCGGCCGTGACCGATGCGGCAGCCGCTTCGATGAGCCATGTCGCGTGGGACGGCTTCGCCCATCACGATACGATCTTTCCGCTGTTCCTCTTCATTGCCGGGGTCAGCTTTCCCTACTCGGTCGCCAAGCAGCGTGCGGGAGGAATGTCCGAAGGGCGCATCTATGCCAAGATCGTCCGCCGGGGACTGACGCTCGTCGTGCTGGGCATGGTTTACAACGGACTGTTCAAGCTCGATTTCGAGAATCTGCGGATCGCGAGCGTACTGGGACGCATCGGACTGGCGTGGAGCATCGCCGCGGTGCTGTATCTCAATTTCGGCGTGAAGACCCGTGCGGCGATCGCCGTCGCGGTGCTGGCCGGTTACGGAGCGCTTTCGGCGCTGGTCGCGGCGCCCGACGCCGCAGGCGCCGGGCCGCTGACCTTCGAGGGGAATCTGGCAGGCTATATCGACCGGCAGTTCCTGCCCGGAAAGCTGATATACGGGTCGTTCGATCCCGAAGGGCTGCTCAGCACGGTGCCCGCCGTGGTGACAGCCATGCTGGGCATGTTTACGGGCGAATTCGTAAGGCGCAGCGATATTCGGGGCGGCCGCAAGACGCTTTGGATGGCCGCGGCGGCCGCGGCGCTGCTGGCGGCGGGGCTGGCCTTCAGCGGGGTGCTGCCCGTGAACAAGAAACTGTGGTCGAGCACCTTCGTATGCGTCGTGGGAGCCTACTCGCTGGGGATGTTCGCCCTGTTTTACTACCTGATCGACGTGCGGGGCTGGCGCCGCTGGACGCTCTTTTTCCGCGTCGTCGGGCTCAATTCGATTACGATTTATCTGGCCCAGCGTATCGTGGGCTTCGGACGTATATCCGACTTCTTCCTCGGCGGCATCGCGTCGAAATGCCCTGAGGCCGTGGCTGCCGTGATAAGCAGTGCGGGTTATGTGGCCGTCTGCTGGCTGTTTCTCTACTTCCTTTACAGAAAGAACGTTTTTCTGAAAGTGTAGTCGCATCTGCGGATTCCGTAATGTGCCGCGCGGAGGTGCGGCTGGCGCGGAGTTTGCTCCCCGGTCCGTTAAAGTTTAAAATCAAAAAATCCCGTTATGAACAAGACGATTCACCGCGCCGAGTCGCGCGGTTATGCCGACCACGGTTGGCTGCAGACTCACCATACGTTCAGTTTTGCAAACTATTACGATCCCCGCCGGGTGCATTTCGGCGCCCTCCGGGTGCTGAACGACGACACCGTGGCTCCGGGCGAGGGTTTCGGAACCCATCCGCACGACAACATGGAGATCGTGTCGATCGCGCTGGAAGGCGCGCTCAGGCACGGCGACAGCATGGGCAACATGAAAGTCCTGCGTCCGGGAGAGATTCAGGTGATGTCGGCCGGCACGGGCATCACGCACAGCGAGATGAACGCCAGCGAGACCGAGCCGGTCAAGTTTCTGCAGATATGGGTGCTGACCGACGCGCAGGACCATACGCCCCGCTACAATCAGGTCGAGCTGGCGCCCGCCAAGCGCAACGTTCCGCATGTGATCGTGGCGCCCGAAGGCCGCGGCGGCGAGCATGTGGGATGGGTGCATCAGGACGCTTGGTTCTATACGCTGGACCTCGACAAGGATCGTGTGGTCGAATACCGCATGAATACCCGCGGCCACGGCGCCTACGTCTTCGTGATCGAAGGCAGCGTCGAGGCGGCGGGCGAGGAGCTGGGACCGCGCGACGGCATGGGCATCACCGGGGCGGACGAGTTCCCGATCAAGGGAGAAACCGACGCGAAGGTGCTGATTATCGAAGTTCCCATGGAGGTTTGACAAGACGAAGCAAAGGAGTTTTCCGGCAAATTCCTTCCTCCTTCGGGTGCGGCGAACGCTTCCGAAGGGGAGTGCGAAGGAAAAGGGCTGTCCCACGGGACAGCCCTTTTTTTGCGTCGGTCGGCGAAGGCGCCGGAAAGATGGGTTTTGCCGGGAGGGGTGTTGCGCCCGGCGCCGCTGCGTCAGAATTCCGAGGTGAAGTGGAACCGGATATCCTTGAAATTCTCCTGCGCGAGGGCGAGTCCGTAGCTCGTGTCGGCGAGGAAGACGTCGCGGCCGTGCTTGTCGACGGCCATGTTGGTGTGCTTGCGGCGTTTGAAGTCGGCCAGCTGCGCGGCGTTGTCGCTCTCGATCCAGCAGGCTTTGTAGATCGAGATCGGCTCCCAGCGGCAGGCGGCGTTGTACTCGTGTTCGAGCCTATACTGGATGACTTCGAACTGGAGCGCGCCCACCGTGCCGATGATCTTGCGGCCGTTGAGGGAGCTGACGAACAACTGCGCCACGCCCTCGTCCATGAGCTGGTCCACGCCTTTGGCGAGCTGCTTGAATTTCAGCGGGTCGGCGTTCTCGATATAGCGGAACTGTTCGGGGGCGAACGACGGGATGCCCGTGAATTTGAGCTTTTCGCCTTCGGTGAAGGTGTCGCCGATCTTGAAGTTGCCCGTGTCGTGCAGGCCCACGATGTCGCCCGGATAGGCGAAGTCGATGATCGACTTCTTCTCGGCCATGAAGGCCGTCGGCGACGAGAATTTGAGCTGCTTGCCGCTGCGCACATGCAGGTAGTTTTTGTTGCGTTCGAACGTGCCCGAACATATTTTGAGGAATGCGATGCGGTCGCGGTGGTTGGGATCCATGTTGGCGTGGATCTTGAAGACGAAGCCCGTCATTTTGGGTTCCGCAGGCTCCACGATGCGGGTTTCGGTCGGGGCCGGGCACGGCGAGGGGGCTATGCGCACGAAGCATTCGAGCAGCTCGCGCACGCCGAAGTTGTTGACCGCCGAACCGAAGAATACCGGGGCCAGTTCGCCCCGCAGGTAGGCCCCGCGGTCGAAATCGTCGTAAACGCCCTCGACCAGCTCGACGTCCGAGCGCAGCTGGGCCGCGAATTTGTCGCCGATCTGGGCCTCCAGCTCCGAAGAGGCGAGGTCCGAGATTTCGACGGTCGAGGCGTCGGCCGTGAGCTTCTCGTCGGAGGTGAAGAGCGAGAGGTTTTTCTCGTAGAGGTTGTATACGCCCTTGAACGTGGGGCCGTTCGAGATCGGGAACGCCAGCGGCCGCACGCGGATGTTGAGCTCCTTTTCGACCTCGTCCAGCAGGTCGAACGGCTCCTTCGAGGGGCGGTCGAGCTTGTTGATGAAGACGATTACCGGGGTCGAGCGCATGCGGCAGACCTCCATCAGCTTGCGCGTCTGCGACTCGACGCCCTTGGCGCCGTCGATGACGATGATGACCGAATCGACGGCCGTCAGCGTGCGGAAGGTGTCCTCGGCGAAGTCTTCGTGGCCCGGAGTGTCGAGAATGTTGATCTTCGCGCCCTTGTATTCGAAGCCCATTACGGCCGTGGCGACCGAGATTCCGCGCTGGCGTTCGATCTCCATGAAGTCCGAAGTGGCGCCCTTCTTGATCTTGTTGCTCTTGACGGCCCCGGCGACGTGGATGGCGCCGCCGAAGAGGAGCAGTTTCTCGGTAAGGGTGGTTTTACCCGCGTCGGGGTGGGCGATGACCGCGAAGGTGCGGCGGCGTGTGATCTCTTCCTGTAATGTCATGTAACTGAATGTGTATCTGTTTTATTGCGGGGAGTGCCGGGCGCTGTTCCGCCGGCGGCAATCCTTAGTTCTCCTTCGGGTAGTCGGCATTGTAGTGGCAGCCGACCGACTCCTTGATTTCGCGGCCCTGCTTGATGACCAGATAGGCCACGGCGATCATGTTGCGCAGTTCGCACAGTTCGCGGTTGGGCTTGGTCTTGTTGTAAAGCTCCTCGGTCTCCTGCCACAGGATTTCCAGCCGCCGCATGGCGCGCTTGAGCGAGAGGTTCGAGCGGACGATGCCCACGTAGTTGGACATTAGCGTCTGCATTTCGCGCTTCGACTGGATGATCATCAGCATCTCCTCGGTGTGCTGCGTGCCTTCGAAGTCCCAGTCGGGAATGCCCTCCTGAATTTCGACCCGGTCGAGCAGCGACGATGCGTGGCGAGCCGCCTGATCGGCGTATACCACCGCTTCGATCAGCGAATTGGATGCCAGCCGGTTTGCGCCGTGCAGTCCCGTGCAGGAGGTTTCGCCCAGCGCGTAGAGCCGTTTGATGGAGGTTTCGCCGTTGGTGTCCACCTTGACGCCGCCGCAGCAGTAGTGCGCCGCGGGAGTGACGGGAATCCAGTCCTTGGTGATGTCGATGCCGATCGAAAGGCACTTCTCGTAGATGTTGGGGAAGTGGCTGCGGATGGCGTCGGGATCTTTGTGCGTGACGTCGAGGTAGACGAAGTCCGATCCCCGCTTGGTCATTTCGCGGTAGATGGCGCGGGCCACCACGTCGCGCGGCGCCAGCGATTTCATCGGGTGGTATTTGTCCATGAACTCCTCGCCGCCGGGCAGGCGCAGGATGGCCCCGAAGCCGCGCATGGCCTCGGTGATGAGGAAGTTGGGCTTCTCGCCGGGGTTGTAGAGCGTGGTGGGGTGGAATTGGATGAACTCCATGTTTTCGGTGATCGCCTTGGCGCGGTGGCACATGGCGATGCCGTCGCCCGTGGCGACGACCGGATTGGAGGTCGTGGAGTAGATGTTGCCGCAGCCGCCCGTGGCGACGACGGTGAATTTGGCCAGCATGGTCTCGATTTCGTTCGTTTCGAGATTCAGGACGTAGGCCCCGAAGCAGGTCAGGCCGCGGGTGTGGCGCGTGACGAACTCGCCCAGATGGTGCTGCGTCAGCAGGTCGATGGCGAAGCGGTGTTCGAGTACGGTGATGCCGGGATGCCTGCGGACCGACTCGATGAGCGCCCGTTCGATCTCGGCGCCCGTCAGGTCCTCGTGGTGGAGGATGCGGTGCTCGGTGTGGCCGCCTTCGCGGTTCAGCTCGAAACGCCCGTCGGGAGTCTTGTCGAAGCGCGTACCCCATTCGATCAGGTCCCGAATCAGCTCCGGCGCCCGGCGCACGACCAGTCCGACGGCCTCTTCGTCGCATTTGCCCGCGCCGCAGACCAGCGTGTCGCGGATGTGTTTCTCGAAAGTGTCGGGGGCGTAGGTTACCGAGCAGATGCCGCCTTGCGCATAGTTGGTGTTGCACTCGTTCATTTCGCCCTTCGTCACGATGGTGACGTGTCCGTGGGCGGCGGCTTTGAGCGCGAACGAAAGGCCTGCCGCGCCGGAACCGATAACCAGAAAGTCGGTTTTCATAGTTTTGCAAGCATTAAGCGTCGCAAAGTTATAAAAAATGCCCGATAATCCCATTTCCGGCCGGAAAAAGCGTACGGAAAAATGGGGCAACGGCTCCGGAACGGATCCCCGGAGCGGTAATTTTTTCGGCCCGGCAGGCGATATTTCGAATTTTTCTCTAATTTTGCCTTAAGCTACCCAGAAT
>NZ_AENZ01000030.1:0-1620 GCF_000183485.2 Alistipes sp. HGB5
CTCTCGGACGATTTCCAAAATCTCATCGAGTCGTTCCATAATCGGGTTGCAGTAGGTTTTCGCCGCAAAGATGCAATGACCGAATGATGAGTTTATACAAGTATGTAAATACATAATATATTTATATACTTTATCGCAAAGTGTCTACACGGAGAATTTCGTTGCCAGTTTCTCCCGGAGCATGGTAACCTCACGGTCGATCATCGGCGGGGTGACTTTCGCATAGATTTGAGTGGTGGTGATATTTTTATGTCCCAGCATCTTCGAAAGCGTCTCCAGACTCACACCGTTCGACAGGCAGATCGTCGTGGCGTACGTGTGCCGGGCAAGGTGGAATGAGAGTTGTTTGTCAATGCCGCACTCCCGGGCGATGTTTTTCAGGCTGTCGTCGATCGAATCGAGTGTAGACATGGCAAAAACACGTCCGTCGCCGGTCAGACCCCGGTACTTGTTCAGGATGAACAACGCATACGGCAGAAGTTTGACAACGTATCTGGTTTCGGTCTTCTGGCGGTTCCCGCTGATCCACCACTCGCCCTGCGCATCCTGCTCGATCCGGTCATAGGTCAGCGAGGCCATATCCGCATAGCAGATGCCCGTAAAGCAGGAGAACAGGAACATATCGCGGTTATAGTCCTGACGCTTATACCGCAGCTCGGTAGTCATCATACGCCGGAGTTCATCTTCCGTTAAAAAACTACGTTCCGGATTCGGAGCCGTATATTGATAGAGGGAAAAGGGGTTGCGAGGCATCCAGCCGTTGTTGAACGCGATTTTGACAACGTATTTCAGGCATTTGAGATAACCGCTGACGGTCGTAGGCTTGAGCCCCAGATCGGATTTAAGGTAGACGTGGTATTGCTCGATGAACGACTGCTCCAATTCTGCCAAGGGCATATCGCTCACGTTATACTCCTTACGCATGAAAGTCCGCAGATGGTCGATGGATTTATAGTAGCGGTTCCATGTACCGTGGCAGCGGTCGATGCCGACACGTTTCTTGAGGTCGCCGGTGAATTTCTCGAACGCTTCGAGAAGCAGCCGGTATTTCTCGCCGAAGCCGAGATAGGCATTCTTGACCTTTTCGGCCGTAACGTATGACTCCCGGTCGCAGATATCCTGATAGTGCTTGCCGATCTGGGTGCGGATGTTGTCCAGATGACGGTTGATGCGATCCGCTTCGAGACTACGGCCTTTGGCGCGGCCGCCGCTGACCTCCCAAAGCTTCCGGGACGGAGAGCTTCGCGCTGAACTGCGCGATGCTACCGTTGACCGTGATGCGACCCATGACAGGGACGACTTTCTGATCCTTACATTTGTTCCTTTTGAGGTAGAACAGAACCTTGAACGTGCTGCGCATAAACTCTGCTTTTTAGGGTTGCAAAAATAATTTCAGCAGAGTCGTATGTCAAGATGAATAACGATGCAAGAAACTGAAAATCACGTTTCTATGAATAATAGAGCGAAAGAAACGAGGTAACGATTTGGAAACCGAAACCTCGTTTAACATTACCTTATTCTACTTTTTTTCTAAAACAAAGGTACTGAAGAAAAGTGTATAATTATTTGATTATCTTTTGCTTTACACTTTTTTATACCTCTGTTTTTTATCCCCGGAAA
>NZ_AENZ01000029.1:0-38195 GCF_000183485.2 Alistipes sp. HGB5
CATGCCGTCCTCTTTATAGACGGAAGGCTGATGGTATCCCCAAGACATGACGATCTGAGGAGCGGATTTCAAAATCGACGTGATGTACTGTGCCATTTCTTCCATGACTTTAATGCAGACTTTATACTCCTGCGCCGGAGCTTTACACTGCCGAAACACTCGGAACAGCGATGCGGCTACCAGCCGGTCGCGGAGACTGCACCATAGGCAAGGACACGCAAGGAAATATTTACCGACGGCGCAG
The DNA here is from genome assembly GCF_000183485.2 of Alistipes sp. HGB5. NCBI lineage: Bacteria > Pseudomonadati > Bacteroidota > Bacteroidia > Bacteroidales > Rikenellaceae > Alistipes > Alistipes sp. HGB5. Next base: position 245 of record NZ_AENZ01000029.1, read on the forward strand.
CCGGAGGGCGCTGCGCGCGGATCAATATTTCCGCAGCGTGCACGCGGGCGGCCTCGGCATGATGCCGAGGCCGATCCTTGCCGCTGTCTCCGCGACTTCGGCTAACTTTGCGTCGTGTTGTGAGTGAGGCGACCGCTCTCCCCCGGACGACGAGCGAGCTTGCCGAGCGATGGCGGACGCGAGCGGGCCGGGCGGCATCGTCGCCCGGAGGCGCGAGTTCAGGGGGCGCATGGCCGCGCATGGGGATCACAGATCCGCGCGGCGACATAGCCGGGGATCCGGCAGCCGGCTATGGCCGGTTCCGCTTCCACCCGAATATTATTCCCCGTATAATAATAAATAATATCAGCATCCGCAAACTCCGTGAGAACCGCGCCCCCAAGGCGCGGCGCGAAAAACAAGCGGCCCGGCAGGTTCTAACCAGCCGGGCCGCGATGTTGATGAGTGAAGGGAAGAAATTACAAGAGCCATTTCTTTCCCTTATCTGTCTTACTCCAAATGACGATTGCAATTACCGCCACGATGATGATTCCAAAAATGTAAACTGAAGCTGGCATATTCAATCCTCCTTTACCTTAGTGTCCTTATCCCTGACTAAAATCAAGCCGCCGCCTAAGCATACCGCCGTTGTCAGCAAGCCAAAAACGTATATTAGCCATCGAACATCGCCCAAATCTGAAACCAAAGACATGACGACCACCGCGGTCAGTACATACTTGGCGATGTCCATAAGCCATTTACCCAATTCCTTTTTCATAATGCAAATATAGCAAAATTTTCTCCAAAACGTATTTTGAACTCTCGGCGGCCTTATGGTCGCCGAGAGTCAGCCACTCAGACCTGAAAATTAGTGATCCGATAGAGAATCCTCGAACGCAACTGATTGTCCTTGTCGATCCATGCCTCCGCCTTGTCCGAGGCTTCTGCATAGATAAAGCGCCCTTTGGTCAGCAATTTCAGAAGCCCCTCGGCCGAACTTTCCGGGCCGACGTAGATTTCACACTCAGCCCACTGGGCAACCGTTACCGGGTTCCCCTGCTCGTCCGTTTCGTTCGTCTTGCGTTCGGCATACGCGACACTGAACGATACGAATTTGTGACCGCCGTCGCCCTCGCGGCATACGGCATCCCGGCCGATGTTGCCGACAATAGTAGTTCTTTTCATCTGAAAAATACGATTGGCCTGTACATCGTGAGGTTCTGCGAGGCACTGCACCTCAAATTTACGAAAAATGTTTCACTTATCAATGACAATTTCGGTCTTTGCATCAATCATTTCACCACTGCTAAAAGTCGCATTTTCACTACTTTCAAATTTCAGATACGCCCAGTCAATCCACAAAATCGCGTGGTTGTAGCACGCGCACTTATGAGTTAAAACAATCGTTTGTTTTTGCGCCGGATACTTTTTCGTAAGTGTTACACGCACCTGTATTTCATGCGGTACATCGGACGAAAAATAATCGAAATATAAAAGTTGGTTGCCGTTCTCGTCATCCAGCGAAAACCAAGACACATAACATAAATCTTTAATTCCTTTGACGTAATTGTAGCGTTTGAGCGCTTTATTCAGCCATACGTGGGCGGCTTTCTCGTCGGGGAACTCCTTTTGTAATAACACTTGGTTACACATCTTGTCAGTGTAGGATTTCGTCAGGCATACCGTCGCTACATAAGTTTTCATAATCGTAAAATTTTAACAGGTTAAATATTGCGCTCCGCTGGGGCTTCGCTCCCCGCCATCCGCCGACCACATCGAGCGGAGCTGGTCAATATGTCAAAGAACTTTTGTTGTCGAAATCCTGCTAACATCCTCGTCACGCCCTTTATCCTTTCTATCGAACATATCATTTTCTCGAAGGTATGCCGGGCTGTGGTTTCCCAGCCGACGGATGTTTTCAAGATTTCAAAGAACGAGGGTTCATCCCCTTACACGTTGCCTTTAGAGCCTTTCTGATACTCGTATCGAACACTGACATTTTGAAATAAAAATGGAGCGGCCGCCCGTTCCTCTGGAATGGGCATAGGCGGCCGCTCTCTACCGCTAAACCGGCGCAAGGGTTCCGGGAAATATTTTTGAAAAAATTTCTTCAGCGTGCCCCGGCCTGCCGGGGTAAATTTTTTCATCATAAACACACTCCCGAAGGGACTTATAAAAAAATATTTACCGGGTTCATTGCCCGGCAAAATGCAGTGTCCGTACTTTGTATCAGAATGGTCTGAAGGCAACGTGTAAGGGATGAAACCCGTCAGGTCGCAGAAATCTTGAATTCAGCCGGAGTGCGAAACCACAGCCCGGTCGTCCCCAGAGAGAAAATACCGCTCTCCCTCGCAACGCGAGGGGTGCCCTGCCGCGACGTGGAGAAACGAGCGACTTGCAACGCCCTGCAAGTCGTTCGTTTTAGGAGCGACCAATGCCCCGCACACGGGGCATGGTACAGTAGTACAAACAAAAGCAAAAGAGAGCCGGAATAAACCGGCTCTTCAGTCACCGGCTATACCTGAATATCCTTTGTTATTCTCAATGTCCCCCGATAACCACGCGCACGGAGTTCGTCAATCAGTTCTCGTGCTTTAAAATTTAACAGTGCCGGATTCCGTTCTTCATTCTTGCCTTGCGTGCGCTTGATATTTGCACATAACTTGCACATCTTGGCATAGCCGTCAGGAGATAACGGCGTTCTCCGAAAGTAATCCAATGTGAGCGTTTTGCCACATTCAATACATTTCTTCGCTCTGTTTTCCATAATACTTTGCAGACTTTATCCTCCTGCGCCGGAGTTTTACGCTGCCGAAACACTCGGAACAGCGATGCGGCGATCAGCCGGTCGCGGAGACTGCACCATAGGCAAGAACACGCAAGGAAATATTTACCGACGGCGCAGCCGGAGGGCGCTGCGCGCGGATCAATATTTCCGCAGCGTGCACGCGGACGGCCGAGGCATCATGCCGAGGCCGATCCTTGCCGCTGTCGACGCGACTTCGGCTAACTTTGCGTCGTGTTGTGAGTGAGGCGACCGCTCTCCCCCGGACGACGAGCGAGCTTGCCGAGCGACGGCGGACGCGAGCCGTGACGGGCGGCATCGTCGCCCGGAGGCGCGAGTTCAGGGGGCTGCGACCGGGTCGCCGCGAATGGCAGGCGAAGTCTGCCGGCGGCCGGTTGCCGTTGCGGGATTTCTACGAGCAAAAAAAGAGAAGCCCGCCTCCCGGCGGGCTTCTCGATCAGAAGAGGTTGAGTTGCACTATTTGCTGAGGTGCAGACTCCGAAGTGGAGTTTTCCGGCGTTTCTCGTTGATGCTTTTCCAAACAGCCTTGCCACACAGCGTAGCACAACGTGTCCTCCCACTCCATTTTGGAAACTTGCGGGCAGCCCATCAGGTCTGGTCGGGGACAAACACGCCAAGCACCGTAGAACCGTTCTTTCGTCGGCATAAGCGAATCATGCCAGATAACCTCGCCGTTCACACCATGCAGGATGAAGTTGCAGACCGTCATAAGGGCACAAGTTCGGTCGATGTCCTCTCCACAACAATAATTACCGGGAAATTTCGCATGGGCGGCAATCAGGAACCGACCGCTACCGCAGGCCGGATCTCCGAAATTCAAGCCTTTTCCAGTTAACTCCCGCCCTTCGCCATTGATGGAAACCATCAAGTCAACGATATGCTCCGGAGTAAAAAATTGGCCGGCATTTGCACGTCTGGCATGTGAGGCAATTTGAGTTTGGTAGAGGTTTCCGAAAGGGTCATACCACTCTCTGTCGTCGCAGATCTTCTTGTTCATCAAGAGTACGATCTCCTGAAAAAGTTCGAAGAAACGCTTGCGGATCTCCGGGTCTTTATATCGGCCGTGAGGCTCCCAGGGATTATCGAAGCTGAACAGGTCGACAATGTAGGCCAGCATATCGTCGAAAACCCGGCTGGCATCCTGCCCGTAGGCAAGCGCATCGAATTTTTCGCTAAAGCCCTTGAACTCCGCGGGCAGTTGAATTTTAGCCATGACACACCTCCTTTCCTGCCAATCTGACTTCGCCGCGTTCTACGAACCGGCCGTCACACCACAGCTCGACGGGGCCGAGTTCGAAGCCCTGATGTAAGATCCAGTTTTCGATGTATGCCCTGTATTCCTGACCTGTGAAATTCTTGCCGGTGATATTCTGGAAGATCATCGGAATACTTGTCCACTCCTCGCCTTCGGCCCAAAGGAGCGGTTCACCATTTTGTCTGATCTCGTCTCTCATAGCTCCCGATTTTTATAGTTATCGGCAATGAACAGGTCATCGTTGCTTCGGTACACCTCGATCGTCGGTTTGCCATGATTATCTGTGATAGGCAGAGGTTCCACCGTCTCAAGGAGTGTTTCATCCTCGAAGACACAATAGACGGTCTCTCCGGGTTCCGCATCCGGATCAAAACACAGAGGCGTATCCTTGCATTGCGCGGCGATCATGTCGGCTTCTTCCTGATTTTGGGCCGTGACAGTGAAGTGTCTGCGTTCCCAGCTTGTGCATAGCACATCCTGATAAAATTTGTAAATTGGCATAAAATGATTTGCAGTGTTTATCCTCCTGCGCCAGAGTTCTAATGCTGCCGAAACACTCGGAACAGCGATGCGGCTCAAGCCGATCACGGCGACTGCCCGAAGGCAAGGACACAGAAGGAAATATTTACCGACGGCGCGGCCGGAGGGCGAAGCGGATCAATATTTCCGCACTGGGCCCACGGGCGGCCGGCCTGAACAGGACGGGCGATCCTTGCCGCTGTCGACGCGATGTCGGCTAACTTTGCATCAATGTTGTGAGTGAGAATACCGCTCTCCCCCGGCCGCCGAGTTCGCTTGTCGATCGACGGCGGACGCGAGCGTGACGGGCGGCATCGTCGCCCGGAGGCGCGAGTTCAGGGGGTTCGGATGCCGTGCAGTAAGATCGAAGATCCGCACGGCGATATAGCCGGGGATCTTCCGGCAGCCGGCTATGGCCGGATCCGAATTCATTTAAGATTGATTTGATAAAGGTGCCCCGAAGAATTTCGGGGCACCCAAAATAAGGTTAATTAACAATTACTCTTTTTTGCGCCGATATTGACCATCGACAAACTCGAAATACGTCTCAAGGCCAAGCAAGCTAATCGCAAGTCCTAACCCTTGTTGGGAACCAGACATTTCAATAAAATGAATTTGTTCCCCAGATTTATACGAGTAGGAACCAACATTGTTCCCGACATCTTCATCGGCATATTCAACCTCAAAAGTGACGTCGGGATACTTTACAGACAACGCTTTAATTATCGGCTCCGGAGTACTCCACGCAGTACCGAAAAAAATAATATTACCACTCTTTGAAGCATTGCAGGCATTCCATTTCGCACCCCAATTTTGAGTACGCCACTCATACCAAGTCGGAAAGCCGTACCGCATCGTATTGGTAAAATACTTTGCTCCGAACAAAAGGCGATTATCCTTTTCTTCTTGTGTTAGGCTGTCCCAAGTCTTGCAGACTTCTTCTCTCGATTCTGATTTAGATAAACCAATAATATATTCAAGTCCTTGGTGTCCACGCGAACCGCTTTCAACATTCAAATCCGCGGGCATCGGAATAATATTATTAAAGTCGATAGGGCTCCGTGAGATCGCATCTGTTTTTTCTTTTTCAGCAATCGCCGATAATATTTGTTCGATTTGGTTGTCTGTTCCTCGAATGGACAACTTATTTGTTACCCAGTTTGGCATAAAATAGAATTTTGAAGAGGGGCGGGTTTTCGCCCCTCGATAAGACTTAAAGAATTGATAAGAAATTTTCGGGACGGAAGCACCGCCAATCTTCGCGCTCAAGGTCGAAATAAACGATGCAACCTGTACTGCGTCGTTTTTGGCCGGATTGCATCTTCGCCGAAAGCGTCGATAACACACTCGGCTTCATAGTTCCGATAGCTTCCCGTACAGAACCGTCCGTCTTTTTGTAACTGAACCGTACAATCCGGTTTTGCAACGCATTTATAAATTCATCCAATCCGTCAGTCTGCCGCATAGCTCTATGTACGGCATCACACACTTTCGCCTGAATCTGCCAAAAGGGCAAATCGGTAAATGATGTCAATTCATCAGTCAGAATTCTGACCAAATAGTTTTCTGTCATAAAAAATGCAGACTTTATCCTCCTGCACCGGAGTTTTTAATTGTGAATTGATAGACGCGGGAATATACCCGCTGTTATTAGCTCCTCAAGTACGTCAAAGAACTCTGGGTAAGGTAAGGTTAGGTTACCTCCCTCTCCCTGGTACAAAACATATAGGGCCAGTCTAACAGTTCGAAGAAATGTGGTGACTAAAGCGAGTGGAGAAGCAGTTGTTTGAAAAAATTACTTCAGGACGCCCCGGTGAAAACGGGGTTAATTTTTTCAAAGAAGTGCGCCGAAAGGAGATGTGTCAAGACTGGCACTATTAGCTTTGTACCAGGGAGAGGGCTTCGAGTGCCGTGATAAAAACTAATGAGAAAGACCGCGCAAAGGATAGAAGATCCGCGCGGGAAATAGCCGGCCTATTGGCCGGCCGCCGCTTCATGGAGCGGTTCCGCTTTAAAGCGAATAGATCCTGAAGAATCTATCATCAATTTACGATAGAAAACGCAAATTATCGAGAAGTTTGTTCCGCAAGAATAATGTTTAAGCATAAAAAAACATGCGTATAGGTGGCTATACGCACGTTTTTTCGTTTATTGGTATATCTTAATAAAATATCATTATTCCTGTCCTGGGCACTTGGTGATCCCCGTAATCTTTCGATTACGGGGATTTTTGTTTGTGTGAAATCCCCGCCGACAGCCGGACTCCAATATGTCCGAAACAACAATCCCGGCCTGTTCCGGCCGCTCACGGCGTATTCACACGAAAAAATGCGCATCCGCCGACAAACAAGCGGGGATGCGCATTCCTATCCGAACGGCCGAAGGGCTTATCCTCAAATCGTCACCTGCTCCAGACCACCACGGCGCAGCGATCCGCTCCGACCGTGACCTGCGCCCCCTTAACCGAGGCATCCCCGTAGATCACGCGCGGAACGCCGTATCGTCCCGTACGCAGCCGTATGGCCGCGCTTTCCGGACGCTTGTTGACAATCACGGTCGTCAAAACGCCCTCTTTGCGCATGGTGCGCATCAGCACGTCCGGTTCGGGCGTGCGGAACGAAGCCGGAGCCGCGTCTATGGCATCGCGGCACTCCCGCCCGTAGAAAGCCGTCAGCGGAACCATATCGCGGTGATATCCGCCCAATTCGATCGGGGAGGGCACCCACACGACCTCGCCGCGGCCATAGCGGTTGCGCACGGCCGCGACATCGCCGCCGTCCGTCATCATCGTCTCGTCCGAAGCAGGCACCAAGATCCCCCGCCACAGATGCGCAGGCAGCTCCTCGCCCAGCGTGAAATACTCCCCGGCGACTTTGAATTCGCTGACCTCCGCTCCGAAACACGATTTCAGCGGGAAGCCGTTCATAAACAGACATCGCATGTTTTCATCGTAGAATCCCGACAATCCCGTAACGATCAGCTTGCCGCCGTTGCGGACGAACGACTCGATGCGGGGCCGGAATTCGGAAGGCAGCGCCACCATATGCGGGATCACGGCCGTACGGCCCGCCGCGTCGTCCCAGTCGAAGGTCGCCATATCGGCCACTTCGGGCGTAACGCCCCATGCCGAGACGGCCTCATAGGCGGCGGCCAGCGATTTCATGCAGGCCGAAGCCTGCCGCCCCTCCTCACCGGATGCGGGCGTTTCGGCATTGCGCCGCTGAATGCGCAGGGAAGCGATGTTATAGAGGAGCGTCACCGGAGCCGGCGCAGGCTTCAACCCCCGAAACTCTTCGCCGTGACGCTGCAATACCGATGCGACCTTCGCGGCTTCGAGCATACGGTCCGAGGGCCTGCGCAGGAAGTCGAGCAGCCCCCACTCCCCCGCCTCCATGACGGCCGCCCGCTGATTGAGCGACCAGAAGATCACCCCTTCGGCGCCGGAAGCGATCGCCGTCCAAAGATACTGCGCTGTATGCGCCGCCGTGGGACAGTAGGGAACATTGCCGCTGGCGGTGACGTTTCCGCCCTGCAGTTCGGTGATCCAGAACGGATTGCCGAGTGCGTTGTGACGGATGATATCCGACATCAGGGAGACGCCGAGCGGATATTCGCGCTGGCTGAACATGCCGAAATGCCAGCTCAGGTGCAGCGATGCGCCGACCGAGGTGAGGAATTTCGAGTAGGCCGGAAAGTCGTAATCGGGCAGCGTGCCCAGAATCTGGTGCGGATTGATATGTCGCCCGCGCTGCGGATCGAGCCGTTCGACCAGCTGCGCGATATGGTTCAGATACCACGTCGTATAGTAGGTCAGGAACTTCTCCTGCGTGAAATCGGCTTTCAGATAACCCTCCCCGCGCTCTTCCGGCGGGAAGTCCGCCAGCCAGCGGTCATAGACCTCCCTTGCGAGGTCGGTCATGGCGACGCGCGTCCCGCCGCTGCCGGGTTCGTTCTGCAGCACCCATGTCCACAGCGATTCATACTGCCGGAAATGCGACACCACGGCCGTGATATAATCGTCGATTTCGCGCAGGTGCGCCTTCGAACGGGGGAATTTGAAACCGCCCACGTCGTTCAGCTCGTCGGTGACGGGAAACAGCGTGGCGAAAAGCCGGACGCCGTATTTGTCCGCCGCACGGAACGCCTCGTCGTAAAGCGAGAAATCCCACTCCCCGCCGCGGTACATGTGCGCCCCGAACATCCGGATACGGGCCACCTTCATCCCGTTATCGTGCAACAGGCGGAAAAATCCGTCGATATCCTCCGGCGTCTGTCCCGGCTCTACAAAAACCTGAGCGCCGATCTGCGGCACATCGCATTGCTGGGCGCGCACCCCGGCCGTTCCGGCCAGCAGTAGGAACGCCATCAACCACTTTCTCATCGTTTATTCATTTTTATACGCCACCCGGCGGCTCGTCCGCGCCGCATCGGCCGGAGTTCCCGCAGGAGCAATTACAAATTCATATCCGTAGTGCTTCTCCAAAAGCCGGTACGCCTCCGAAGGACGCGATTTCACGCTCCACGAGTCGGTGCCGCCCACGCCGGCCTGCGCACAATCGACATTCACCAGCCATGCGTCGTCCAGCCGCACGATCTCGTGCGTATGCTCCGCCGCATCCAGCGCCTCCTGCGTGCAGGGCCAGACCGAGACGCACAGAGGCTGCCGGCCGGCGAAAACTACTCCGCCGCCTTTGCCCCCAAGCTGGAGATAGTGGACGTCGCAGCGGTTGCCGCACTCCTGCGGATAGATATAGGCGGGACTGAAATCGGCCGTACTGCCGGAGTAGACCCCGAACAGGGAGCCTTCCTTCCGGTCGGCATAATTCTCTCCGGGACCGCGGCCGCAGTAGACATAGCGGTCCAGCTCCCCGCTCCACAGAGCCTGCAGACCGATGCGCAGCGGTTCGGGAAGCGTGTCTGCGATCCGCAGGTCGTACGAAACGGCCAGCTCCCCGTCCGCCGCAAGCCGATAGCGCAAAGCCAGCCTGACGCCCCCGCCGCACACGACGGCCGTCACCGCACCGTCGGCCGCATTCAGGCTTTCGAGTTTCAGCCGCTCAGGCATCGTGCGCCATGCGCCCATGCGCTCCCGCGTACGCCAGCCCCGGCGGTCGTTGTCGGTGGATGCCCGCCAGAAATTCGGTACGAGCGGACTCCGCATCAGCTCGCAGCCCCGCACCGCATATCCCGACAGATATCCCGTCGCCGCATCGACCGTCGCGGTCACACTCCCGGCAGTCAGCGTCACCGAACGTTCCGTACGGCTGACGACGGCACTGCGGGCGGCCGCAGCGCGCACGGGCGCCGCAGCGGGCAGTGCGAACTGGTAACGGCCCGCCTCGAATCCCCGCAGGGCATAGGGTTTATCCTCTTTCAGGCGGTAAACGATATCCAGCCAATAATCGACGCCGGATTCGGGACGGGGCGCCTTGTACCCCACGCGGCACTCCGTGCAGGCTCCCGCTTCCGTGCGCGGCACTTCGAAAGTCCCGCTTCCCAGCGTCGCGCCCATGCTGGACGTAATGCGCCATTCGAAAACATACTCATCGGTCGAAACGAAGAAATTGCGGTTCCGGATCGTGAAAAAATCCTCTCCGGGCCGCGGCTGCGCGATTTCGAGCGGCTGGAAGACATGCTTCGCCTCCGCCGCGGCCGGCTTGAGACTCCGGTCGGGATTGATGATTCCGTTGATATTGAAGTTGGCGTCATGGTTCTCGCGGCTTCCGAAATCGCCGCCGTAGGCCCAGAAACGCCTTGCCCTGCATATAGGCCGGAGGTTCGATGCCGGCGAGCGAGAGTACGGTGGGCGCCAGATCGGGGAACCCGATCAGCCGGTCGGTCCGGCCGGACTGACCGTTGGCCAGATGTCTCCATTTGGGAGGCAGGTAGACGATGAACGGCACGTGGGTCCCGGTCTCATAGACGAACCCCTTGCCGCGGGGCAGGCATCCTCCGTGGTCGCTGAAGAAAAAGACGATCGTATTTTCATCGAGCCGCTGCCGCCTGAGATCGTCGAGAAACATCCCGACCCATGCGTCGATGTCCTGCGACCCCTCCATATGAAACGCGAAGTCAGACCGGATTTCCGGAATGTCGGGCACATGCGGCGGCAGTTCCAGCCGCGCCGGATCGAGCCCTTCGAGGGCGAAATCCCGCCGCTGGTCGGTATGATAGGAACGGATGCGCCCCATATGGGTGGCCATCGAGTTGAATACGGCAAAAAACGGCTGGTCCTTCTTCCGCGCCGGGTTGTTGTATGTCGCCGCCGGACCGCAGCTGTCCCACATGGCCTTATTGTCACACAGCGTATTGTAGTCGGTTTTGGATTTGTTGGTGCAGTAATATCCCGCCGCACGCATATAGTCGGGCAGAAAAACAGTCTCCGGCGTGGCAAACCGGCAGCGGTGCCACTCCATGCCGAAAGTCGAGGCGTAGCATCCGGTGATGATGCACGACCGGGAAGGCGAGCTTTGGGTGCCGACCGAATGGGCCCGCATATATTGGATGCCGGCTCCGGCCAGACTGTCGATCGTGGGCGTGGCGACATGCCTGTTGCCGTAACAGCCGAAATCATAAGGACTCGTGTCTTCGATCGTAAGCCATAATATGTTCGGCCGTTGCTGCGCATACGAATTCCCGCCGCCGAACACCAGTCCCGCGGTGGTCAAAAGTCCTGAAAGATGTGTTGTTTTCATACCTGCATACGTTTTGTCCCGACGGCAATATTACGAAATTCCGGGCAGCTCACGAAGCACGGATTCATCCAAAACTAACAGAAAAGCCGAAAGCGCGTTTTCAGCGTCGGAAAATTACCGCATCAGGGCGGTGTGTTATTTTTTGACGGATCGCTGACCATCATTTCCGGCCGTTTGAGTTATGTTTGCGACAACCCAACCCGACAAACGATGAAAAGACTTCTCCTGATCCTATGGCTTCTGACCGCCGCGGCGGGAAGCCGGATTTCGGCCGCCGGCCGCACCGAACTGAACCAAGGATGGAAATTCCGGCAATACGGACTCGGCGAATGGCTCCCGGCCGCAGTCCCCGGAACCGTGCATACCGACCTGCTGGCAAACGGGCAGATCCCCGATCCGTTCTACGGCAGCAGCCAGAGCGATCTGCAGTGGATCGACAAGACCGACTGGGAGTACTGCTGCACGTTCGACGCACCCGAATTGGCGTCGTACGACAACGTGCGGCTCGTCTTCGAAGGAGTGGACTGCTATGCCGACATCAGGCTGAACGGCGAACTGCTTCACCGCACGGGCAACATGTTCCGCACATGGAAAAGCGACGTCAAGGGATTGCTGAAATCCCGGAACAACCGCCTGCACGTCGTTTTTCACTCCCCGGTCATGCAGGGGCTCAAAAACATGGCGGCCTACGGCAGCCGTCTCACCGCCAACAACGACCTCGGCGCATTGGGCGGACTGGGCCCCAACAAGGTAAGCGTTTTCACCCGCAAGTCGGGCTACCAGTACGGCTGGGACTTGGCGCCGCGCTATGTCACCTCCGGATTGTGGCGTCCGGTCGCGCTCGAAGCGTGGAACGAAGCCCGCGTGGAGGATTTCCACGTGCGCACCCGCTCGACAGGGCCGCGAAAGGCGCAGATGAGCGCATCGGCCGCATTACGGACGGATGCGGCCGGCTGCTATCGCATCCGGATACTGTTGAACGGCAAGAGCATCCTCACGGCAGACAAGACGCTGGATGCCGGGACGCATTCAATCGAAGAGCCGTTCGAGATTCCCTCTCCGCGGTTGTGGTATCCCAACGGAATGGGCGAGCCTTACCTCTACGACGTGGAGCTGGTGCTGGAAAAAGAGGGGAGGGAGCTTGACCGCACGGCCGTCAGATGCGGCGTACGAACCGTATCGCTCCGCTGCCGCGACGATGCGGACGGCCGCGGCCGCGGTTTCGGCTTCGAGATCAACGGCATCCCGGTATTCTGCAAAGGCTCCAACTATGTGCCGGCCGACGCGTTTTTGCCCCGGATTTCGCGGGAGAAAACGGAATTTCTCGTGCGGAGCGCCGCCCAAGCCAATATGAACATGCTGCGCGTCTGGGGCGGCGGCACGTACGAGTCGGACGATTTCTACGAAATGTGCGACCGGTACGGCATCATGGTGTGGCAGGATTTCGTCTTCGCCTGCAACATGTATCCCGGATCGGCGCAGATCTACGCCGACATCCGGGCCGAAGCCGAAGACAACGTACGCCGGCTGCGCAACCACCCGTCGCTCGTCCTCTGGTGCGGCAACAACGAAATAGACGTAGCATGGAAACCCCACGACAAACGCAACAGCCGGTTCCGCAAATTCTATACGGAAGAAGAGGCCGAACAGTTCGACCGCGTAAACGAAACCATCTTCCGGAATATCCTGCCCGGCGTGGTGGACAGCCTTTGCGGCGGCACCGTACCCTACTGGCACTCGTCGCCCTCGCCGGGCTGGGGGCTCGATACGGCGGACCGCTGGCGCTACGGCGACGTACACAACTGGGACGTCTGGCACAAAGGCGACCCCATATCGGCCTACAACACCCAAATCGCCCGTTTCATCTCGGAATACGGACTCCAATCCTACCCCGAACTCTCCTCGGTCGAGCGTTTCATCCCCGAAGGGGAGCGCCGCCTCGCCTCTCCGTCCATGACGTCGCATCAGGGCGACCGGAAAAAGGGAGACGCCCGGATGCTGGAATATGTCGATCGGTCATACCTGCGCAGCGACGATTTCGCACGCACGCTGTACCTCAGCCAATTGATGCAGGCCGAAGGGATGAAGACGGCGATGGAGGCGCATCGGCGCAACATGCCCTACTGCATGGGGTCGCTCATCTGGCAGCTCAACGACGTATGGCCCTGCGCCAGCTGGTCGGGAATCGACTATTACGGCCGGTGGAAAGCCATGCACTACTTTGTAAGGAAAGCGTGCGAACCGGTCGTCGTCTCCCCTTACATCCAAGGCGATACGCTCGACATTTTCGTCGTCTCCGACCTGCGGAAGCCGCTCCGGGGAGTAATGAAACTCACGCTGACGGATTTTTCAGGCAACGAGCTGAAAAGCAGCTCCCACCCCGTGACCGTCGGAGCCGCCGCATCGCAGCGTGCGCTCCGGTACGGCGTACGCGATTATCTGGACGGTGCAGACCCCGGCAACGCGGTGCTGGTCTGCGAATTCCGGTCCGACAAGACCGCGTACCGGGCTTTGCAGTATTTCGAGACGATGAAAAACGCCGCACTCCCGGCCGCGGCGGTCCGCATCCGCGCCGAGAAGCCCGACGCAGCGACCTGCCGGATCACGGTGAGCAGCGACAAACTGGCGAAGAATCTCACCCTGCATTACAAGGGTACGGCGGGAATCTTCTCCGACAACTATTTCGACCTGCTGCCGGGCGAAAGCCGGAGCGTCACGTTTGCCGCGCCGGAAGATGCCGCAGAAATCCTGCGACACATCGAATGTATGGCACTCAACCCTGAAACCACAATCATAAAGCTATGATACACCTGAAACGAATCGCGCTGCCCGCAGGCTTCGCAGCCCTCGCCATTTCGCAGGCGGCAGCCCAACCGGCCGCTCCGGTCCCGGTCGCCCGCAACGGCGAAAAACCGCGCAACGTCATCTTCATCCTCAGCGACGACCACCGCTACGACTTCATGGGGTTCACGGGAGCCGTTCCGTGGCTGCAGACCCCGGCGCTCGACCGCATGGCCCGCGAAGGCGCCTGCCTGAAAAATGCGTTCGTGACCACGTCGCTCTCCTCGCCGAGCCGGGCCTCCATCCTCACCGGTCTGTTTACGCACACCCATACCGTCGTGGACAATCAGGCGCCGAAGCCCGACGATCTGGTCTTTTTCCCGCAGTACCTCCAGCAGAACGTATACCGCACCGCCTTCTTCGGCAAATGGCACATGGGCAATCAGGACGACATGCCCCAGCCCGGATTCGACCATTGGGAGGGATTCCGCGGACAGGGGACCTACTACAACACGGTGCTCAACATCAACGGCGAGCGCGTAAAGTTCGATCCGGAACTCTACTCCACCGACATACTGACCGACCACGCCATCGACTTCGTACGCGACAACGAAGAGGGTCCGTTCTTCATCTACCTCTCCTACAAATCGGTACACTCCGGATTCCAGCCTTCACCCTCCCGCAAAGGGATGTACAAGGACGAAAAAGCGGTCTATCCGCCGTCGTTCAACGTGCCGGAGTACGGAATCCCCCGACTGCCCGGCAAGGATGCGGACGGCAGGCCGCTCGCAGGACGGGGCTGGTACGGCGAGAGCCGGCTCCCCGACTGGGTAAAGAACCAGCGGGAAAGCTGGCACGGCGTCGATTACCAGTATCACGGCGCACTGCCGTACGAGGAGGACTTCCGCAATTACTGCGAGACGGTGACCAGCATGGACGACGCCATCGGGCGGCTGCTGGATTTTCTGCAGGCCGAAGGGCTGGGCGAATCGACTCTGGTGATCTATATGGGCGACAACGGCTTCACGTGGGGCGAACACGGACTGATCGACAAACGCAACTTCTACGAACCCTCCGTGCGCGTGCCGATGCTGGCCTACTGTCCCGAACTCATTCCGGCGGGCCGCACGGTGGAGGAGATGGTGCAGAACATCGACGTCGCCCCCACGATCATGGCCGCCTGCGGACTCGCCAAAGCGCCGCAGATGTGCGGCGAGTCGTTCCTGCCGCTGCTCAAGGGCGGCACGGCAGCCGACTGGCGCAAGCGCATCTATTACGAATATTATTGGGAATATGCGTTCCCCCAGACTCCGACCGTTTTCGGAGTGCGCACCGACCGCTACAAATACATCCGTTACCACGGCATCTGGGACACCAACGAGTTCTTCGACCTGCAGGAAGACCCCTACGAGACGGTGAACCTGATCGACCGTCCGGAGCTGCAGGATACGATCCGCTCGCTGGCCAACGACCTCTACGACTGGCTCGAAACGACCGGCGGCATGCAGATTCCGCTCAAACGGAGCGTTTATTACCGGCACGGCGACCATCGCAATGCGAAAACTTATTAAATTTGTATTCTAAAACCTCACCGATGAACCGACTTCTGGCAATTCTCCTCTGCGGAACGACCCTCTGCACCGCCGCAGCCGCTTCCGAACGGAACGCTCCGGCCGACCAATTCGTCAACGCCCTGCGAAGGCTTCCCGCACGAGCCACCTCCTACTCTTACAGCTCCGAACAGGACGCCCTTGCGGGCGACCGCACGCTGTCGCGCATCCAATCGCTCGACGGCATGTGGAAATTCCGTTTCGCCGAAGACGTCTCCCGAAGCCCCGCGGATTTCTGGCTCCCCGGAGCCGACCTGACCGGCTGGGACGAAATACCCGTCCCTTCGTGCTGGGAGATGCAGGGCTACGGCTACCCGATCTATACCAACGTCGTCTATCCCTTCGAATTCAAGCCGCCCTACATCACGCGCGACAATCCCACGGGCTGTTACGTCCGCACCTTTTCGGTGCCGGAAGCGTGGAGCGGCAACCGTGTGACCCTGCACTTCGGGGGAGTCTATTCCGGATTCTACGTCTGGGTAAACGGCGCCTTGGCCGGATATGCGGAAGACAGCTGCCTGCCCAGCGAATTCGACATCACCGGACTTTTACAGCCGGGAGAGAACAGACTGGCCGTCCAAGTATTCAAATGGACCGACGGAAGCTATCTCGAAGACGCCGACCACTGGCGCATGGCGGGCATTCACCGGGAGGTCTTCCTCTCGGCCAAGCCCGATGCCGCGATCGGCGATTTCGGCGTCAGGACGATCTTCGACGCCGACATGCGCGACGCGCTGCTGCAAATCCGTCCGGCAATAGATTTGCGCGAAGGGGCCTCCGCCGCAGGCTGGCAACTCGGCGCACGGCTTTACGCACCCGACGGAACCCCTTCCGGGCGTGAACTGACGCTGCCCGTCGAAGAGATTCTTGCGGAAGCCTATCCCCAGCGCGACAACGTCTATTTCGCCCTGCTGGAAGAGCGTATCACCGCACCCGAAAAGTGGAGCGCCGAGAATCCCGCACTCTACACGCTGGTGCTGACTCTCCGCGACGCCGCCGGAAAACTCGCCGAAGCCCGCAGCTGCAAGGTCGGATTCCGCGACGTCCGCCTGCGCGGCCGCGAAATGCTCGTCAACGGCGTGCCGGTAAAGCTCTGCGGCGTGAACCGGCACGACCACGACCAATATGGCGGCAAAACCGTTTCGCGCGAATCGATGGAGGAGGACGTCCGCCTTATGAAACGGCTCAACATCAACTCCGTACGCACGTCGCACTACCCCAACGACCCCTATTTCTACGAACTCTGCGACCGTTACGGCCTTTATGTCGTCGATGAAGCCAACATCGAAACGCACGGCAAAGGCGGACTGCTCTCGAACGATCCGCAATGGATTACGCCTTTTCTCGAACGCGTAAGCCGGATGGTCATCCGCGACCGCAACCACCCGTCGGTCATCATGTGGTCGCTGGGCAACGAATCCGGCTGCGGCCCGGCGCACGCGGCTGCGGCAGGCTGGGCCAAAGATTACGACCCGACCCGCCTGATCCATTACGAAGGAGCGCAGGGACAGCCGATGCACCCGCTTTACGTTCCGCTGAAACGGACTTCGGCCGCAGCCTTTACCAGCGTAATGGCGGCGGACAACCAGCCCGCCGCCGGGCAGGTCAAGAAGCCGCGAAACGGCGGCAACCCCACTGACCCGGCCTATGTCGATGTCCTCAGCCGCATGTATCCGACCGCCGCGCAGCTCGAACAGATGGCCCTCAACCCGATGCTCGACCGCCCCGTGATGATGTGCGAATACGCCCATTCGATGGGCAACTCCACCGGCGGACTGAACGACTACTGGAAACTCATCCGGACACACGCCGGACTGCTGGGCGGACACATCTGGGACTGGGTGGAACAGGGACTGGTGAAAAAAGACGCGCAGGGACGCACCTACTGGGCCTACGGCGGCGATTTCGAACCGGCCGGAGAACATAACGACGCCGCTTTCTGCTGCAACGGCATCGTCAATCCCGACCGTACGCTGAAACCCGCCGCACTGGAGTGCAAATACGTCTTCCAGCCCGTCGAGTTCACGGCTTCGGACCTCGCTGCCGGAAAGATCGCAGTCCGCAACCGCAATTTCTTCGCCGGGACCGAACGCTATGACTTCACATGGGAAATCTCGACCGACAAGGGCGTGCTCCAGCACGGCAGTTTCGAGGTGCCGCCGACCGCCGCCGGCTGCCGCGCCGAAGCCGCGATCGCATTCCGGCCCTTCAAACCGGAACCCGGCGCCGAATACCTGCTCCGGGTGCAGGCCCGCGAAAAGCGCCGTACGCCGTACGCCGAAGCCGGATACGCAGCCGCCGAGGAGCAGTTTGCACTGCCCGTTTACAAAGAGCCGGTCCGGAGTGCGCCCAAAGGCAGGGCAAGCGTCGCGCAGGATGACGAGTTCATCGTGCTGAGCGCCGCCGGCTCCCGCACCGAGATCGACCGCCGCAGCGGGTACGTCGTCTCGCACTCGGTGCGCGGACGCAAACTGATAAGCGCCCCGCTGCGCCCCAATTTCTGGCGCGCCTCCACCGACAACGACTGGCGCGGCTGGCGCGTCGGGAAAATCGCAGGATGCTGGAAAGAAGCCCCCGAAAGATTGCAGACCGTCTCCGTACGAATCGACGAATCGGCGGGTTCGGTCACCGTCGAGAAGGCGATACCCGACAGCGTCCGGCTGACGCTGACCTATACCCTCGACGGCGCAGGGGCCTTGGCCGTGGATTACAAGCTCGACATCTCCGACCGGATGCCGGAGCCGCTGCGCGTCGGACTGCAAACCTGCGTCCCCAACACGCTGGAGCGAATCGCCTATTTCGGAAAAGGTCCGCAGGAAAACTATTCGGACCGCTGCGAAGGCGCCTTTCTGGGACTTTACCGCAGCACGCCCGAAAAATTCATGCACAGTTACATCACCCCTCAGGAAAACGGCAACCGCTGCGACGTCCGCTGGCTCTCGCTGACAGCTTCCGACGGCCGGGGCGTTCAGTTCGTCGGGGCCGAACCGCTGAGCGTATCGGTATGGAATTGCACGCAGGAGAGTCTGGACAAGGCGCGCCACAGCAACGAAGTCGAACCTTTGGCCGATGCTCTGACCGTCAATATCGACCGTACGCAGACCGGTGTCGGCGGCACGGACACTTGGAGTCTCAAGGCCCGGCCTTCGGATCAGTACCGGCTGCTGGAGAAACACTACGCCTGCCGGTTCACGATCATCCCCTGCAACGGCGAAGCCGAAACGATACGCAACGGCCGCAGCCTGTTCAGGAACCAATAAGTCCCTGCAATTTCCGCCGTCCAGACACGAGCGGCAGAAAGTCACGGAACATTCATTACGCCCGGCCGAAATTCGGCCGGGCGTAATGTCAATACCACCGGAGATCCGGCAAAAGTATCGGGTGTAAAAAAGATCAAAAATCGGCCGATTCGTACAATGTACGGATTTTTTGCTACCTTTGTTAAGTCACCTAACTCCGAAAGTCCCGTCCATCGATGAATCCCGTCCGCCCGCGGAACGGCGGCTGCGGTCTCCGGCTGCAAATTCCTGCCGCGCCCCTCATGCAATTCCCGCGTCCCTGCAACCGACAATGCAGGGCCGTCACTTATTTATCCTAACCTCAAAATCATGATGAAAAAATTCGCCCTTTGGAGCCTCGCGCTCCTGCTGACGTTCGCCGCCGCATGCAGCGACTACGACGACACCGACCTGTGGAACAGCGTGAACGACATCAAAAAACGCGTCGAAGCGCTCGAAACCGCCGTCGCCAAACTCAACTCCGACGTTTCGGCCATGCAGACGCTGATCGAAAAACTCAACGAAAAGGTCTACGTCTCGAAGGTCGAAACCAACGCCGACGGCTCCTACACGATCTACTTCACCGACCCCGAAAACACCAAAATCACGATCACCGACGGAAAAGACGGCGCCGCGGCACCCGTAATCGGCGTTGCGAAGGATACGGACGAGATCTACTACTGGACCCTGACATCGGGAGAGGGAGAGCCTGAATGGCTGCTGGCCGACGGCAAAAAAATCCCCGTCACGGCCGCCGCCGTCGTGCCCCTGCTGAAGATCGACGACAAGGGATTCTGGATCATCAGCTGCGACAAGGGCGCGACGTGGAACTACATCACCGACGACAAGGACCAGCCGGTTTCGGCGCTGGGTCAGGGCGGCGTGAGCGACTCGTTCTTCAAGGAGGTGACGCAGGACGGCGCATACGCCTATTTCACGCTCATGGACGGCACGACGATCACCGTAGCCATGCGTTCGGATTTCTACCTGCTCGTCAAAATGGCCCCGGCGCTTGGCACCTACGCCTACGGCGAGACCAAAACCTATGAGACCGAAAGCGTGGGCGTGAACGACGTCGTGCTGACCAAGCCCACCGGCTGGGTCGTTTCGTACGCCGACGAGGTGCTTACGATCAAAGCCCCCGCCGAAGAGGCCGTCTGCGAAACGGAAGGCGAAATCGCCGTCATCTACTTCGGCGACAACGACCGCAGCTCGCTGGTAAAGATGAAGGTCAAGATCGACAAGGATTACACGGGCGTAACCGAAGGCGACAACTTCACGCTCGAAATCACCGAAGTCGGGGACACCCGCGTCAGGGCTGCCATCACGCCGAAAGATCCCGAAATGTCCTATTACGTCTATCCCTACGATCCGGCCAAGAGCGACGAGGCATGTATCACCCAGCTCCAGAAGCGTTTCAAAGCCGACATCGCCGACGGACCGGAATATGTGGATTACTTCTTCAAAGGCACCAAAACCGACTACAGATACAGCGGCCTGACGCCCGGCGAGAGCTACGACCTCTCGGTGGTCGGCGTAAAATACGACCTGACGGCCAAGACGCTCGACATCGTCACGCCGCTCATGCGGGTTCCCTTCAGCACCAAAGCCCCCGAAATCATCAACACGGCCTATCTGATGACCCTCTCCGACATTTCATGGTACGGGGCGAAGTGCGCCGTCCATCCTTCGGACGACCTGCCCTATTTCTGCACGTTCGTCAAGAAATCGACTTTCGACATGGCCTATGACGACGCCGATTTCGCACAGACCTACATCGACGACCGCTACCTCTGGCCCTATTACGGCGAGCTGAGCGACGGCATCCTGCTCTGGAGCGACTTCACCGCAACGGGCGACCTCGCGTTCTCCTCGCCGGGATTCGTGCAGCGCGATCCGCTCTATATCTCGGAGGATATCTACCCGCTGGAATCCGACACCGATTATTACGCCGTGGCGTTCGGTTGCAACGAGAACGGCGAATTCTCGAACAGCCGCGTCTCGCGCAAGCTTTTCCATACCAAAGCCTTCACGCCGACCGAAGCGTGCACCTTCACCATCGACGTAACCGTCGACCAACAGGACCTCGCCATCAAGGTGATCCCGTCGGACAAAAACACGAGCTACATCACGTTCATCGACGAGCGCGACACCTACCGCGACAATTTCGCCACGCCGCGGCAATATCCGCCCTACGACCTCTACTGGCGCATGCAGGGACTGGAAGCGGGACAGACGATCGGGGACGACGACTGCTTCTACACGGGCGACGCGGCTTATAACGTCGTAAGCCTGAAAGCCGCATCGGCCTACATCGTCTTCGCCTACGGATGCTCCGCCGACGGCAGAATCACGACCGAGCCGGAGATCGTCGAGGTCCACACCAAAGGAACGGTGGACCAGCCCGACCTGAACTCGGCCGCCAAGCGCCGCCGCACGGTCAGCGCACGGCCCGCATACCGTGTGATCCGCTGACGGGGATTGCAGACATAAGGAAACCGGGGACCGATTGTCCCCGGCTTCTTTCGTTCAGTCTCCTCTATTTCATAATCCGGCAGTCGAACAGCGGCCCGGCCACGGCGTCATCGCGGATGGCGCGCAGCGTCACAGTCACCAGCTCTTTGCCGGCCGTCAGCTCCGCCGGAATCCGGTAGCTGCGCTCGACGTACTGCGGGCCCCAGTTATGGATGTTCTCGAAACCGACCTTCCGACCGTCGATCTCGATGTCGAACGAGTGGTTGTAGAAGCGGTTGCCCCAATAGGTGCAGTAGAGCGTGTTGGGCACGTCGGGGGCCACGGCCATGTCGAACGAGAACCAGCCGCCGAGCGTCTCGCGGTATTTGCGACCTTCGAATTCATGGGGCGCGGTCTTCTCGCCCCGGAGATTGTGGTCGCGTTCGGGCTGCATCTCGCCGGGTGTAAACTGCGACACGGTGCGTTCACGCAGCCACTCCTCGCGGTGCTCCCGCAGGCGCATGTCGGCGAGTTGTTCCTTCCACGTCGTCTCCGGAAAATGCTGGAAGTAAACCATCATGCGCCGTCCGCCCACTTCGTAATAGGGAATCAGCTCCTTCTGCACGGGCTGCGCGGTCAGCGTTTCGAAACGCAGCCGCTTCTTATCGGTGCATTTCACCAACGCCGATACATCGGTCACGTCGTCGGCGACAATAACGGGAATCTCCTCTTTGTCTTCGAGCACGGAGCTGAGCACGACGGGACCGTAGAAATAAGCCCGCAGCGTGGAGTCGCCCGGAATCGGTTCCGAGTGCAGCGACTGTCGCAGTACGAAGCGCACCTCGTCGCCCGAACGCCACTTGCGGTTTACGGAGATATAGCTTCCCGGCTTGGCCTTCTGTTTCACCGGCCGGCCGTTTACCGTCAGTTCGTAACCCTCGGCCGCCCATTCGGGGTAACGCAGATTCAGCACGAACCGCTGCGCCCCGGACATTTCGACGCGCAGCCGCACCTCGTCCGAACAGGGAAAGTCGGTAAGCTGTTCAACCTTCACCCCGCGCGATTTCCAGTCGAGCGTCGAAGGGATATAAAGATTGACATACAGGTTTTCGCGCGCGTCGGTAAAGTAGATGAATTCGCCGTAACGGGCGTGATTCTCCATACCGGAGCCGACGCAGCACCAGAACGAATCGAAGGGCAGGCAGAATCCCTTGCGGTGTCCCGACCCCATAGGCGACATATAGCACACCATTCCGTCGTCGGGATTCTGCGATGCGAGAATCTGGTTGTAAAGCGCCCGCTCGTAATAATCGGCCCGCCTGACCGTAGGATCGAGCTGATACAGGTGCTTGGTCAGCTTGAGCATGTTGTAGGTATTGCAGGTCTCGCAGGTTCCGTCCGAAAGCCGGTTTGCCAGCATGCCCGGTGCGCCGAAATGCTCGTATTCGCTGTTGCCGCCGATCGCATAGCTGTGGAATCCGACCACGCGGTGCCAGAAATAGTCGGCGATACGCCGGTAACGCTCATCCCCGGAACACTCGTACTCACGGACGGCGCCGACGATCTTAGGTATCTGCGTATTGGCATGCTTGCCCGGCAGCGAATCCACCCCGGCGGCCAGCGGACGCAGAATCTCGCGGTGGTCGAAACGTCGTGCAAGCTCCAAGTATTTACGCTCCCCCGTCAGGACATAGATGTCGGCCAGCGATTCCGTGATTCCGCCGTGTTCGCAAATCAGGATTTTGTCCATCTGTTCGTCCGAAAGCTTCGCCACCAGTCCGTCGAGCCAGTCGGCAAAGCGCACCAGCACGGTCAAAGCCTTGGCATTGGGCGTATAGCGGCAGACATCGACCAGCCCGGCATACATTTTATGCAGGGTGTAGAACGGCACCCAGCCGCCGTTAAGGTCGAATCCCTGCGAGCGGATATCGCCCCGCTCCAGCTCGGCGAAGAGCGCGCGGCTGCGTTCGAACCCGGCCAGCAGTCCCGTTCCCTCCTTCTGCTGACACTCGGCAAGGCCGTCGATCGAGTAATTGATCTTATCGAGCAGCGCCCGATCGCCGGTCGCGGCGTACATCATCGCGGCCGCCGACAGAAAATGCCCGAACCCGTGGCCCGAACATCCGGCGCTCTCCCAGCCGCCGTAGCGGGGCGCTTTGGGTTCGAGCCCCGCCTCGGAGCGGAAGCCCGAAAGGTAACGGTCGGGGTCCATCGAATCGAGCCAGCGACGGTCCATCTCCTGCGCATGCAGAAACGGACCGCCCGTAATGCGCACGTCGTTCAGCGGAACGGGATAACGCTGCGGCTGCACCGCCGCATGTCTCTCGCGGGTCCGGGGCACGGCCGCCGAAATCGAGACCGGACCGGTTCCCAGCACCACGGCCGCCAGCAGCATATTCAGGGGAAAAGATCGCCATTTCATATCAAGCAGTTTTTAGGATTAGAATTCGTCTCAAAGTTCCGCCTTTTTTGACAACCGATCTTCGGGAAAATTTGCAGATTATTGTGGTATTTTTATGCTTCCCGGCCCAAAATCCCCCGTCGCGGCGATACTGCCGGCGAACTGCCTTCCCGCGGCGACGCCACGCCGACTCAGGATGCCACGAGCCGACAACCGGGGCAGCCAGCCAAAGTCCGAACCCATCGGGAAGGCCCCACATAGGCCCGAAACAGCCCCCTCGGAAAGCCCGGCGCGGCACCCAGCGCAAAGCCCCTTCGCACCCGCAAGAAACCGCAAGAAACCGCAGGCGGCGGTCAGCGGCAGCTGAAGGCGACGCTTTGCCGCGCCCCGTGTTCGTCGATAACGGTCAGCCGGTGCGCACCGGGAGCGGGACGGACGGATATCTTGTGTTCGAGGGTCGTCGCACCGATATAATTGTCGTCGATATGCCAGTATAACACGGCGTTGCGGTCGCGGTGTATGGCCGTGAAGACCAGACTCTGCGCCTCGCCTTCGAGCGATTTGGGCGCCACCAGCACGCGCCCCGGCTGGGGGTAGACGATGTCGATCGGATTGCCGCCCGCCCCGCTGCCCGAAAGTCCCGGATGCAAAGGCGGCAGCGGACGGTAGTCGGGATGCTGCTTCCTGTAATACCACTCCTGCGCGGGCGGCAGGATAAACATCGGCATCCGGACGATCTGCGCCGGGTCGTAACAGTCCGCGGTCACCCGGTAGCGGAGGTCGCGGCTCAGATTCACGATCCGGTGATAGGGGCAGACTTCGCCGGCGGCAGCCGTGCGGGGAATCATCAGCGTATCGCGGTCGGGACATATGTGCGAAGCCAGACAGCCGCTCTGCCGGCAGACGACGGCCGCTTCCAGATCGCCGTGAGGCTCCGCGAACCACTCCCCGCCGGGCAGCAGCCCGAATACGTCGAAGAGCAGCGGCGCGGCATACCCCACCCCGGTCATCAGCGGACGGCCTTCGCCCGAACAGTTGCCCACCCAGACGCCGACGGCATAGTCGGGCGTCACCCCGACGGCCCACGCATCGCGGTTGCCGTAGCTGGTGCCCGTTTTCCAGCCGATCTTCTTCGACGAGGAGAAATACTGCCACTCGCCCTCCTCCTCAGGACGGGCCACATGGCTTATCGAATTGAACATAAGCCATATCGCACCCCTCGACAGCGGAATGTCGTCCGCGCTGACCGTCTTTACGGCCTCCGGATCGCAGTGCGGGATGCGGACCGGCCCGCCGCCGAGCTTGGCAGCCAGCATCGCATAGACCGACGTCAGGTCCCAGAGCGTGATCTCGGCGCCGCCCAGAATCAGCGAAAGCCCGTAATGGTCGGCGCTCCTGTCAATCGTCCCGAATCCCAGATTCCGCACCAGCGCCAGAAAATTCTCGCGCCCGTATTTGTCGAGCATCTTCACCGAAGGAACGTTCAGCGAACGTTCGATCACCCGGTTGGCAGGCACCGCGCCGCTGAAGTCGTGGTTGAAGTTCTGGGGCGTAAAGTCCTTGTAATAAGTCGGAACATCCGGAAACAGCATCGTGGGCAGGGCCGTCCCGTTGTCCAGCATCGCGGCGTAAAGCAGGGGTTTGAGCACGCTTCCGCTGCTGCGGGGCGCCCGGACGACATCGACGCTGGTGCCCTCGCTCCGGTCCGCGGGATCGTAGACATTTCCCACATAGGCCAGCACTTCGCCGCTCTTCACATCCATCACCACGACGGCGAGGTTATTTATCTTATTGCCCCTGTTGCGCCGGTTGTGCCGCAGCGCCAGCTCGTTGACCCTGCGCTGCAGGTCATAGTCGAGCGTCGAGCGGAGCGATCCTCCGCGCATCCGCCCCAGCAGGTGCATCGCCTGCATCGGCATCGGTTCGGGAGCGTCGGGCAGCGGTTCCTGCCGGGCCAGAGCGCACGTCAGGGAGTCGATATGCCCGCCGCGCCATATCCGTTCCAGCAGGTCGTCCCGCTTGCGCCGCAACCGCTCCCGGTTGCGCCTGATATGGATGAGCGCGGGCGAGTTCGGCAGTACGGCGAGCATGGCGCTCTCGCCCCACGAGAGGCTGCCGGCGCTGCGGCCGAAATAGTACCATGCGGCGCTCTCCAGTCCGATCACATTGCCGCCGAAGGGGGCGTGGGAGGCGTACAGGGCGAGTATCTCCTCCTTGCTGTATCTGAATTCCAGCCGGGTCGCCAGAATCGTCTCGATGATTTTCTCCCGGAAGGTCCTCGCTTTCCGGCCGCGGCTCAGGCGGATCGTCTGCATCGTAAGCGTGCTGGCGCCGCTGGCCACCCTTCCCGAAGCGAGGTTCTGCCGCACGGCGCGGCCGAGCGCCAGCGGATCGACCCCGAAATGGCGGTAGAAACGTTTGTCCTCGTAAGTAGTAATAGCGACACGGAATTTGTAAGGCACGCTGTCCGTAGGGAAAAAGCGCCACTGTCCGTCGGAAGCGACCTTGGCCGACATCAGACGGCCGTCGCGGCTCCAGACGGTCGCCGAGAAAGGCTCGTCGAAAAGCGTCCGGGGCAGGCAGAAACAATACCCCGCCGCAGCCGCGGCAAGGAGCGGCAACAGCAGGAAATATATTGTTTTCCGCTTGAGCTTTTCAGTCATATTTTATGTATCTTTGACAAAGTTACCAAAAAAACCACTATGAAAGCAATCCGCTACGTATTGTTTGCAACGGCTCTCCTGCTCTTCGCCTCATGCGGCAGGCAGCCGTCCGATATCATCGAATCGTCGCCGAACGGAGTGACGGGCGTCAAAATGCCGATTCTCGTGACGTTCAAGGAGAACGTCGAGCCGAAGGAGGACAGAATCCGGGAAGCCGTATCGATCTCGCCCTCCGTCGATTTCGACGTCTACCTTTCGGGAATGCGGATGCTGCGGATCATCCCCCGGTCGCCCCTGAAATACGACACCCGCTACAAGGTGACCATCGATGCCGCGAAACTCACCGGACGGCAGCTCAAAGGCGTCGCGGAATTCGAATTCGCCACGCCGAAACTGCGGTTCGCCTACAGCGACTACTGGCTGCAGCAAAGCGACGACATGACCTCCTACGTACTGGTCGGCGAGGTGGTCTCGTCCGATTACGCGGAGAGCGGCTACGTGGAGAAGAACCTCAAGATAAGCGGACTGAAGAATCCGGACGTCGCGTGGGTGCACTCCGCGAACGGCACCACGCACCAGTATACCGTCGGCAACATCGCCCCCGGCGAGGGAGCGGGTTACACGCTGACGCTCGATTTCGGCTACGGCGACAGCAAGACCCTGACCGTCGAAGTGCCCAAGAAGGACGAGTATGTGGTGCTGGACCACAGCGTCGCGGCGGAACCGCTCGCGGTGGTGGTGACCTTCTCCGAACCGCTCAAACAGAACCAGAACCTGAAGGACCTGATCCGCTTCGACACGAAATTCCGCACCTCGGTCGACAAGAACCGGCTCTACATCTATCCCGAATCGCACGTCACGGGGAATTTCGACATCGAAATAAGCCGGAACGTGCTCAGCAAGGGCGGGCAGCGGCTCAAGGAGAGCTATACGTTCACGGCCAACCTGCCGTCGCGGGTGCCGGCGATCCGCTTCGCGGGCAAAGGCTCCGTCCTCCCCTCGTCGAACGACATGTCCCTGCTGTTCGAATCGGTGAACTACCGCAAGGCGCGGGTGCGCGTGCGGAAAATATTCGCCAACAACCTGCTGCAGTTCTTCCAGCAGAACTACTACGGCGGCGACTACTATTCGGATATGGACTACGTGTCGCGCATCGTCCGCGATACGACCGTCGATCTCTCGGCCAAGGCATCGACCAAGCTCGACCTCTCCAACACCTATTCGCTGGATCTCAGCCGCCTGATAACCGACGGCCGGAAGTCGATGTACCTGCTGGAGATCAAGGGCGTCGAACCGCTGGTTCCCACCGACGAGTATGATTACGACTACTATTTCGGAGATTACCGGACTTACCGGGAGCGGTCGAAACTGGTTCTGCAGTCCGACATCGGCATCATCTGCAAAAACAGCGGCGAAGAGGAGTACGTCGTCTACACCACCGACCTGCTGTCAGCCCGGCCCAAAGGGGGCTGCAAGGTACGGGCCTACGACAAGCAGAACCAGACCGTGGCGGAAGCATCCACCGATTCCGAAGGCCGCGCCGTGCTGAAATGCAGGGAGGAGCCCTCCATCGTAGCGGCCGAAGCCGACGGACAGCTCGCCTTCGTCAAGGTGGAGCGGGGCGCGGCGCTGTCACTGAGCAATTTCGACGTCGGGGGCACCACCAACCCCAAAGGCACGAAGGGTTTTCTGTTCGGCGAGCGCGGCGTATGGCGGCCCGGAGACGACATCTTCCTCACCTTCATCGTCACGTCCGACAATCCGCTGCCGGAAAACCATCCGGCGTCCGTGGAGTTCTTCAACCCCAACGGGCAGCTGGTGCAGACGCTGGTCAGCAACGGCTCCTCGGACGGCATCTACACGTTCAAACTCGGAACGACGCCGGCGGCGCCTACCGGACAGTGGCTGGCGCGCGTAAGTCTGGGCGGCGCGGTATTCGAAAAAGCGATCCGCGTGGACGCCATCAAGCCCAACCGAATGAAAATCGACATGCGGCTCGGTGACGGCAAGCGGATCGACGCCCGAAAGTTCACGGGCAGCCTGACGGCCAAATGGCTGCACGGCGCTCCGGCGGACGGTGCAAAGGTGACGCTTCAGGCGCAGCTCAGGCAGATTCCAACGCGTTTCAAGGGTTATGAGAAGTACTCGTTCGACGACGCGACGAAATATTTCGAAACCGAGGAGCGGGAGATCGTCTCCGGCACCACGGACCAGCAGGGAACGCTGCAGCTGACGACCGGCGGACTCGCTTCGCTGGAGGGGCTCAGTCCCGGCATGCTGAGCGGCAAATTCACGGTAAAGGTCTTCGAAAAGAGCGGCGATTTCAGCGTCGATCAGCAGATCATCCCCGTGTCGCCCTACGACGCCTATTTCGGAATCGGAGTGACGCCCCAGACGAGCGACTGGGGCGACGAATACCTCGACAGCAAAAAGGAGCACCTGCTGCGCATCGTCATGCTCGATGCGCAGGGACGTCCTCTGCCCGGCAGGGAAGAGGCGCTCGTCTCGGTCTACAAGATCACCTCCTACTGGTGGTGGGACGCCGCGTCGGACTCGCAGGCCCGCTATGCCAAAAATGCGCTCAACACCTGCTACAAGACATTGCAGACGACCCTGACCGACGGCGCGGGGCAGGTCGCGATGCGCTGGAGCGCAGGCGATTACGGCTATTATATGATCCGCGTGACCGGTTCGGGCCATGAACACGCTGCGACTCAGGTCGTTTGTGTATCGTCCTCCGACTGGCGGGGCGACGTCTCCTCGGTGACGGATGCAGCCACCCGACTCGCCGTGACCAAGGACAAGGAGAAATATGCGCCGGGCGACAAGGCGAAGATCACAATCCCCTCTTCGCCGGGAGCGCGGGCGCTGGTGAGCGTCGAGAGCGGCAGCGTCGTACGGGAAAGTTTCTGGATCGACTGCGCCGACAAACAGACCGCGTTCGAGATACTGATCAAAGCGGGAATGGCTCCCAACGTCTACGCCTCGGTGACGCTCGTCCAGCCCCATAACCATACGCACAACGACGCGCCGATAAGGTTGTTCGGCGTGGTCCGCCTCGACGTCGAAGACGCCGCCACGAAACTTACTCCGGTG
This sequence comes from Alistipes sp. HGB5, assembly GCF_000183485.2. Classification (NCBI taxonomy): domain Bacteria; kingdom Pseudomonadati; phylum Bacteroidota; class Bacteroidia; order Bacteroidales; family Rikenellaceae; genus Alistipes; species Alistipes sp. HGB5. The sequence continues at coordinate 29,782 of NZ_AENZ01000029.1, forward strand.
ATCGACATGCCCGAAACGGTCAGACCGGAGTCGGAGATCACGATAAAGGTCCGGGAAAAGGACGGCAAGAAGATGAGCTATGTGCTGGCGCTGGTGGACGAGGGCCTGCTGGGGCTGACGCGTTTCAAGACGCCGAACCCCTACCTCCATTTCAACGCCACGGAGGCGCTGGGCGTACGGACGTGGGACATGTTCGACCACGTGATCGGCGCCTACGGCGGCAGGATCGAACAGTTGTTCGCCATCGGCGGCGACGCGGAGCAGCAGCAGAACACCGGCGCACTGAAGGCGCAGCGGTTCAAACCCGTCGTGCGGTTCCTCGAAGCGCAGAAGCTGGGCGCAGGCAAAACCAACACCCACAAAATCGCGCTGCCGCCCTATTTCGGGTCGGTGCGCGTGATGGTCGTGGCTTCGAACGGACGGGCTTCCGGCGCCGCGGAGAAGGTCGCCGAAGTGAAAAAACCGCTGCTGGTGCAGGCCACCCTGCCGCGCGTGGTCTCCACGGACGAAGAGGTGGAGCTGCCGGTGACGGTTTTCGCCCTCGCAAAGGGAGTCGGCAAGATCGACCTGAAAGTCTCCGCGAACGAACTCTTCACGGCCGTCGGACCGCGCAGCAAGATGCTCGCCCTCAGTCAAAGCGGAGAGGAGGTCGTAACGTTCCGGCTGAAAGTCAACAAGGAGACGGGCGTCGGAAAGGTTCGGGTCACGGCGACCTCCTCCGGCGACAGCTCCGTCTCGGAGATCGAGCTGGACGTACGCGAACCCAACCCCTATGTAACGACGTCGGAGGATTACATGCTGGAACCGGGCAAAACGATCGCCCTCAGGCCCCTGAAGGATACCGGAAACGCGAAGCTCGAACTCTCGTCGATCCCGTCCGCAGACCTCACGCGCCGCATGGAATATCTGGTGAGGTACCCCCACGGCTGCATCGAGCAGATCACCTCCGGCGCATTCCCGCAGCTCTACCTGCCCGCCGTCATGGAGTGCGACGTCCGGACGCTTCAGGACATCGACCGCAACGTCAAGAGCGTATTGTCGCGTCTGGGCGGTTACCAGCTCTACAACGGATCGTTCGCCTACTGGAGCGGAGGTTCGAACAGCTCCGAGTGGGGAACGGCCTATGCGGCCCACTTCCTGACCGAAGCCGCGAAATACGGCTACGCCATCGACCGCCCGATGCTCGACCGCGCGCTCAAATACCTGCGCGGCAACGAAGCGGACAGCTTCCTGACGCAGGCTTACGCCCAGTACGTTCTGGCGCTCAACAACATGGCTGACCGGGGCGCCATGAACCGGCTGAGGGAGAAAGCCGCCGACCTGAAGAACGACGTCAAATGGATGCTGGCGGCGGCCTATGCGCTGGACGGCAACCGGAAGGTAGCCGAAGAGCTGACCGCGCAGGGCGGAAGCGGCCAGACCGGCAAGGTCGATCCGTACGACGACACCTACAACAGCAGCGAACGCCAGATGGCCGTGGTGCTCATGACGCAGACGCTGCTCGGCAAACGGGAAGAGGCGTTCCGCACGGCCCTGAAGATGTCCGACATCCTCAAGAAGGAGAAGTGGCTGAGCACGCAGTCTACGGCGTGGATGCTCAGCACCCTCTCCAACTTCATCGTGTCGGGGCAGACCGGCATCGACGCCAAAGCGGGCAAAGAGAGCATCCGAACCGACAAATCCTTCGTCAGCATGCCGCTGACCGAAGAGACCGGGGTGACGAACAACGGCAAGGAGAGTCTGTATGCCGTCGTCAGCCAGCGTTACAACCCCGCCAAGGGCGAAGAGACGGAGGCGGCCGACAACATCCGCATCGCCGTCCGGTATACGGACATGGACGGCAAGGCCGTAGACCCCAAGTCGATCCGCGCTTCGACGGATTTCTACGCCGTGGTGACCGTCTCGAACATCAGCGGCTATGAGAAATACACCAATCTGGCGCTGACACATATCGTTCCGGCGGGCTGGGAGATCACTTCGGAGCGGGACCTCACGTCGGTCACCTATCAGGACATCCGCGACGACCGGGTGCTGAGCTACTTCGACCTGAAACGGGGCGAAAGCAAGGAGATACCGGTCAAGCTGACGGCGACATACAAGGGCCGCTACTACCTGCCGTCGATCTACTGCGAAGCCATGTACGACAACTCGGTCCGCGCGCTCAAAAAGGGCGAATGGATCGAGGTGGTCGAATAGACCGGAGCCTGCCGGCAGGTCTTGCCCGGCAAAGCTTTCCGCCGGACAGACGGGAAGCGGCAAAAGGGATTATTCCCGAAATTTCAGGCAAATCCCCGGAACCTGTGCGGGTTCCGGGGATTGCCGTATCTTCAAAGGACACGCTGTATCCGGGAAAGACCACCGCAGGCAGACATCGCGCGCAGGCGGAACGGACCACTATTTTTTCGTGCAGAGCGTGACGAGCAGCGAGGCGGACGAAAGCAGGATTCCCGCCGCGACGACTCCCGTCCAGCCGTAAAGCGACCATGCGGCTCCCGACAGCAGCGTGCCGAGCGAACCTCCCGCGAAGTAGGTGCTCATAAAGATCGTGTTGATCCGGTTCGAAGCCGAGGGATCGAGTTCGAACAGAGTGGCCTGATTGCTGAGCTGGATGCACTGCATGCCGATATCGACGACGACGATTCCGGCGACGAGCGCCGCATAGGAATCCGCACCGAAGAAGAACAGCAGCCATGCGAGGATCTGCAGGCCGACGCCGATATAGTTGAACCTGCGCACGCCGACGCGCCGGATGTACTTCCCGGCGAAGGTCGCCGTCAGAGCGCCCGCGATTCCGCAGAGTCCGAGCATGCCGACGACGTTGCTGCCGGCATAAAACGGCGCCTGCGCCATCTTGAAGGCGAGCGACGCCCAGAAACACAAAAAGGAGCCGAAAGCCAGCGCGGCGCGCACGGAATAGATACGCAGCGTCGGATAGCACCGGACGATCGTAAGGAGCGACTTCATCAGGGCGGCATAGGTTCCCCGGAAGTTGGGGCGCGCATCGGGCAGTACATACAGCACGACGGCCGCCGAAACGACCATGAGTCCGGCGGCGGCGAAATACATTTCGCGCCAGCCGAAAAGCTCGCCGACAACGCCGCTGACCACGCGCGAAGCGAGGATTCCGGTCAGCAGGCCCGAAAGGACGATCCCGACATTGCGGTTTTTATATTCCGGGCGCGAATACTGCGCCGCCAGCGGAATGAAGATTTGCGGAATGACCGAGCAGACGCCCGTCACCAGCGAAAACCCGTGAATCACACGGATATCGGAAGCCGTGGCGATCGCCAGCAGCGAAACGGCCAGCAGCAGGAAGTTGACCAGTACGATGCGCCTGCGGCTGAAAAGATCGGCGAGGGGTATGATGAACAGCAGCCCCAGCGCATAACCCAACTGCGAAAAGAGGGCGACATGGTTGGCGGCGAGCGTAGTGGTGCCCAGATCCTGCCGGAGCATATCGAGCAGCGGCTGATTGTAGTACAGATTGGCGACCGACACGCCGGCGATGACGGCCAGCGTGCATAACAAACCGTTCGAAAGCCCGGCGCCCTCCTTCAACATCGCCTTCATCGGCGGCGCGGTTTTTCGGGTCCCGACTTTCGCCCCTGCCTGCGATCCGGGTTGCGTCCCGGCCTGCGGTTCGGATCGCGGTTCGGGTTACGGCTTGGGGTGGAGTTTGAGTTGGGGCCGGCTGACGATGCGGCGGAGGATGCGGAGGATGACAAGGCGGATGCCGAAGGCATTGCGGATGCGGAGGATGACGGAGAGGCAGGGGGCGTTGCGGAAGATAATGCGGAGGAAGACAAGGCGGATGCCGGAGTCATTGCGGATGCGGAGGATGACAATGAGGCAGAGGGCGTTGCGGAAGATAATGCGGAGGAAGTCCGGTCCTCAGATTCTACACCGGATGCGGTTTTCGTTCCGGTCAGAGATTTCGTTCCGGCCACGGGCTTTGTTCCGGGTGCGGATTTCTTTCCGGTCACGGGCTTTGTTCCGGTCTCGGATTTCGGCGTTTTCGGCCGCGGCTTTTTCCGCACCGACCAGCCGAAATGGCCGAGCGCTTCGCCCAGTGCGAAATATTCGCCGTGGGAGTAGACGATCGGGCAGGCCCGTTCGAGGCAGAAACGGCCCGTGGCAGGGTCGATATAATCGGCATCGACCTGCACGGCGACCACCTCGGCCAAAAACATGTCGTGCGTACCCAGCTCAAGCACCTGCCGCACGCGGCACTCGATGCTCACGGGAGACTCTTCGACGATCGGCGCGGCGACCTTGAGCACCTTGCCGGGCGTAAGGCCCATTTCGCGGAATTTGTCGTAATCGCGGCCCGAACGTACGCCGCACCAGTCCGCGGCACGGGCCAGACCGCGGGTCGTGAGGTTGATGACGAACTCGCCGGTGCGGCGGATAAACCCGTAGGAGTGGCGTTCGGGCCGCACCGAGACGTAGCACATCGGCGGATCGGTGCAGACCGTCCCCGTCCACGCCACGGTCAGCAGGTTATACTCGTCCGGCGTCGCGCCGCAGCTCACCAGCACCGCCGGCAGCGGATAGATGAGCGTTCCGGGTTTCCAGCTCTCTTTCATCGGCCCAACTATTTGTCCCGAAAGAAGAAGTTGCGGAAAAATACGATCTGGTAGTCGATCGAATTGCCCCAATACTCGTTGTTGTGACGGCCGGGACGCACATAGAAGTCGTGCATGATGCCGCGGCGCAGCAGCTCGGCATGGAAGTCGTTGTTCACCCCGAAGAAGAAATCGTCGTAACCGCAGTCGATAACGATCGCCAGATCGCCGTCGGCGATACGCGGGATCAGGTTGATCGGCGTAGCCGCCTCCCAAGCTTCGGGATGCTCGGCCTGCGTGCCCAGCAGCTGCGGAATCTCCCAGTTTTCGGGGAACGGGCGAATATCCAGCCCGCCGCTCGTGCTGCCGACGGCCCCGAACAGCTCCTTATGCCTGATCGCCAGTGACACGGCGCCGAAGCCGCCCATGCTGAGCCCCGTGATCGCGCGACCGCTGCGGTCGCGCGAAACGGGATAACGCTCCTCGACGGCCGGAAGCAGTTCCCGCGTCATGAAAGTCTCGTAAAGGCTCTTCGCCCGCACCTTGCTGTCGAGGTACCAGCTCGTCGCGCCGTCGGGACAGACGAAGGCGATTCCTTCGCGGTCGGCGATGGCGGGCAGCGACGGTTTGATCCGGAGCCACGTCGTCTGATTGCCGCCGTAACCGTGGAGCAGGTAGACCGTCGGGCAGGGATTCGCAGGCGAAGCGCCGTCGGGCAGGATCACGATCACGGGAATGTCGCGGTCCATGGAAGCGCTGCGCACCGCAAGCGTATCGACCGCAGCGGCGGCGGCAAACTGCGCCGTCAGCCACGCCAACAGAAAGGCTAAAATGAAGATTCGTTTCATGGCATACTATTTATGAATACGCAAAAATACGAAAAAACCGTATCTTTGCTGCATGCTGACGGAATTCATCCGATATCTCTCCGCCGAGCGGCGCTACTCGCCGCTCACGGTGCGCAACTACAAGCACGACGTGGAGCAGTTCCTCGCGTGGCTGGACTGCGACGAGTCGCGGTTCGACCCGCGGTCGGTCACGACCGAGCAGATCCGCGAATGGATCATTTTCCGCACGGAGGAGGGAAAGCTCAGCGCCGGGTCGATGAACCGCGAAGTGGCTTCGCTCCGGGCCTTTTTCCGCTGGCTGCACCGCACGGGAGCCGTCGAAAAGGATATTTTCCGCATGATTTCGACGCTCAAAACCTCACGCCGCCTGCCGGCATTCGTTCCCGAAAGCCGCATGACGACCATCGTCAGCGAGTGCGGACCGGACAGCGAAGATTTCCAGACCGAGCGCAACTCGCTCATCATCCTGATGTTTTACGCCTGCGGACTGCGTCTGGCCGAGCTGGTCGGCATCGACCGCAGCGACTTTTCGGCCGACTACACCTCGCTGCGGGTCCGGGGCAAGGGAGACAAACAGCGCATGGTCCCGATTCTCGAATTCCTGCGCGAAAAGATTTTGCACTACCTCGGCCTAATAGAGAGGCAAAATATTTGCATTTCTTCGGAAAAAGCACTATTTTTAACACATAAAGGGAAGCGCATATCCCGGAGCGTCGTCTACCGCACGGTGCAGGAGGAACTCACCCGCGCGGGCGTACAGGGCAAGAAAAGCCCGCACGTATTGCGGCATACGTTCGCCACGCACCTGCTGAACGGCGGAGCCGACATGCGCGAGATTCAGGAGCTTTTGGGCCACGCCTCGCTGCAGGCCACGCAGGTCTACACGCACAACAGCATCGCCCGGCTTCGGGAGATATACGCAAAAGCCCATCCCCGCGAAAAGGGAGGGAAGTGATTAACTTTTATAAACTGCAAGGCTATGAACGTACAGATTCAATCCGTGAAATTCGACGCAGACAAACGGCTGATCGAATTCGTAGAGCACAAAATGGAAAAGCTCGACCGCTTCGCAGAGCGTTCGACCGGTGCCGAGGTCATTCTGAAACTCGATAAAGACCATGAAAAAGGAAACAAGATCGCAACGATCACACTCCATATGCCGGGCGAGGACCTCGTGGCCTGCCACCAGTCCAAAGCCTTCGAGGAGTCGGTGGACGAAGCGATCGACGCCCTCAAGCGTCAGTTAGACAAATTCAAGAGCAAATCGGAAAAGTAAACCCACCAACCAATCAAATAACCTTTAACTTCAATGCCGCAGCGGCCGTCCTTTTTGGGACGGCCGCTGCATTTGAAAACATCCGCCACATGGCGACGCGGGAAGTTGGAAACACACGCCATCTGGAAGCACACGTCATTCGAGAACCGTGGGAAACGGAAAAAAACCGGCACGCGAAACTATCCGGAAGCTGAAACCGCGCGGAATTCCGGCGAATGACTCCGCCCCAACGCGGAGCTGCGCACAAAAAAAGCGACCGGAAACCGATCGCTTAGTAGTGGATAGGGGATTCGAACCCCTATGTCGTGCGTGAGAGGCACGTATCCTAACCCTTAGATGAATCCACCGTGTGAGTTTTGTGGTGCAAAGATAACGCCTTCTTTTAAAACTGCAAAATTTTCCTGCAAATTCTACGATTTTTTTTGGAAAACCCCGCATATAGCCGCATTTTCCGTATCTTTACGATAAATACAAAACATGTCCAGACCATGAAATACATCAAAACCGCCATACTGATCGCAGGCATGGCTGCGGCGACGGCAGCCTGCACGCGGAAGCCCGTCGTTCCCCAATTCGGCATGCTGACAATCGACACCCTCATCGGCACGCCCGCAAACGGATGCAAGATCGAATACCGCTTCGCCACGATCGCCAACGCAGAGAAATCCCCCGCCCTGCGCTCCATCGAAGCCGCCAACGCAGGCTATTTCTTCGAACTGGAAGAGTTCGGCGGCACGGCGCGTCAGGCGGCCGATTCCGCCCTCCGCCAGATCGCCGCGGAGCTTGCATTTCCGCAGAGCGCCCCGCAGATGACGGAGCCTTACGAAATCTCGGCCGAAGCCGAAGCAGCCGTCACGGACTCGCTCGTCACCTACATCATCAGCCGGTGGAGCTACACGGGAGGGGCGCACGGCATGTACGCCACGGAGTGCCATACCTATTCGCTGGCCGGAGGGTACGAACTCTCCACGGCGGACCTCTTCTCCGAACGGCAGCTGCTCGGCATGGAGGCCCTGCTGCGCAGGAAACTCTGCGAGCAATACGAAGCCGCCAACGACGACGAGCTGGCCGAACGGGGATTTTTCCCGGAATACATCTCCCTGACGGAGAATTTCCGGATTACGCCCGAAGGGATCACCTTCTACTACAATCCTTACGACATCGGATGCTATGCGCTGGGAGCCGTTGACGTGACGATGAGCCGCGAAGAGCTGGAGAATCTGTAACATCCTCCGAAAAAGAGACGGCCGCAGGGCCGTAAAATGAAAAAAGGCCGGAGTCTCACGACTCAGACCTTTTTTTTGGCGGGGAACCACCCCCTCCAAAAACGAGGTTTAATCGGAGGTATTCGACTCTCGGACGAGCACCGCCCTTCAAGTCTTAGTAACGGAATCTCCGTTACAACCTGCCGATTTCCTCAACCAACCTAAAACTACTAACCTAAATGAACCTTAAAACTTCACTGCAAAGATACGGGGCGTTTTTGAATTACGCAAATATTTTATGAATATTTTAAATATATTTAACAATTTGGTAACATTGGCGGCGAAAAAGCGCTGAAAAAGCCCCTCAGGACGGGTTCGGAGAGAATCACGACGCCTGCCGTCCCACAAAAACAGCGTGGGAAAAAGTTGCAGGAACGACGGCCTGCAAACAAAAAAAGCCACGGGAGAAAAAAACACGGGAGACAAAAAGACAGCGACAAAGAAAAAAGGCGACGGACTA
>NZ_AENZ01000028.1:0-5351 GCF_000183485.2 Alistipes sp. HGB5
TTTGACGTAAATAATAGATCGTGTAAATATCTCGGCGAGCCATCTCAAATTGTATCAATTCTTACTGGACTCGGTAGCGAATACAATCCCATGCTTGCAAGTGTTGTTCGGACGAAAAATATTTTATTTGTAGAAAACGAAAGCGACGCAACTTTATTAAAAATATTTGCAAACACATTAGAAATTGAATGGCCTCATAATATCACGATATGGCCAACCGCAAGCAAACATGATTTCAGAAGTCATGTGATAGCAGCTTTAGAAGTGCACGTAAAAGACTTATCTGCTATGAGTCTGATTGACAAGGATCAAAGCGATTATAACAATGTCGATAACAGATTACGAGATAAATCATTCGCAGATAAGTCTCAAGATGTAGAGCCCGGACGAACAAAGATATATGCAAGATTTCGAAAATGGAGAAGGTCCGAAATTGAGAATTATCTTATAAATTGTGCAGTTTTAGCACGAGCAGCAAAGATATCAGAGGAAGATGTTCAAACCTTCTTTTCGGAGCATGCTCTTGTCATACCAGACACAAATACCATGAAACAGTCTGACATGCAAAATAATACAATCCCATTTTTTAATCTTTCCGGGAAAGAATACATTGAACTCTTCTGTATGGGCAGAGGTATTGACAAATATGACATCGCAAAGGAATTTACAAAAGATGAAATATGCGATGATATAAAAACTATTCTTACAGAAATACAAGATATGTGTAAATAAATATGATTTCCTTCAAAGAAGACCATATCAGCCAGATTCCCGCGCTGCTGATGCTCGAAAAGTTCGGGTACACATACCTCACACCCGATGAGGCGCTGGCCCTGCGCGGCGGGAATCTCGCCAACGTGCTGCTCGAACCCGTGCTGCGCAAACAGCTCGCCGCCATCAACGTCGTGCAAGTCAGCTCGATGCGAACCACCGTATTCTCCGAGCAGAACATCACCGCCGGAATCGACGCCCTGCGCAACATCCCGATGGACGAGGGGTTCATGGAGGCTTCGCAGACGGTCTACGACCTGCTCACCTCGGGCAAAACCCTCGAACAGATTGTCGACGGCGACCGCAAGAGCTTCGTGATGCAGTACATCGACTGGAAGAATCCGCGCAACAACGTCTTCCACGTCACCGAGGAGTTTGCCGTCAGCCGCACGGGGATGACCGAGACCTACCGGCCCGACATCGTCCTCTTCGTGAACGGCATTCCGCTATGCGTCATCGAGTGCAAGCGTCCCGACGTGAAGGACTCCATCGAGCAGGCCATTTCGCAGCACCTCCGCAACCAGAAGGCCGACGGCATCCGTTCGTTGTACCTCTACTCGACGCTGCTGCTGGCCATCAACCGCCAGGAGGGCAGTTACGCCACGACGGCCACGCCCGAAAAGTTCTGGGCGCGGTGGCGCGAGCAGTTCGCCGACCGCGAGGCGGAGGCCCGTTACCGGCAGGAGCTGGAGCGGGTGGTCAACGAGCCGCTGCTGGACGACAAGCTCTTCGGGGAGCGGTTCGGCTACGTGCGCCGCAACTTTGAGGAGCTTTACAGGCAGCCGGTCACCCCGTCGGTGCAGGACGAATACCTCTGCAACCTCTGCCGGCCCGAACGGCTGTTGCAGCTGATGTACGGTTTCACGCTCTACGACGACGGCATCAAGAAGGTGGCGCGTTACCAGCAGTATTTTGCCGTGCGGCAGACGATGCGGCGCATCCGCCACATCGAGGGCGGGCGGCGGCGCGGCGGCGTCATCTGGCACACGCAGGGGAGCGGCAAGTCGCTGACGATGGTGATGCTGGCGCAGGCCATCATCCTCGACAAGGAGATTCGCAATCCGAAAATCATCCTCGTAACCGACCGCACGGACCTCGACCGGCAGATTACGGGGACGTTCCGCAAGTGTCAGATTCGCGTCGAGAACGCCACGACGGGAAGCAAGCTCGTCGAACTGCTCAACAGCAAGAGCGATGCCGTCATCACGACGATTATCAACAAATTCGAGACGGCCGTGCGCGGCATCCGCACCCCGTTGACCGACCCCAACATCTTCGTGCTGATCGACGAGGGACACCGCAGCCAGTACGGCGAGATGGGCATCAAGATGGAGAAGACGCTCCCGAATGCCTGCTTCATCGCCATGACCGGCATGCCGCTGATGAAGAAGGAGAAGAACACGGCCCGGAAGTTTGGCGGCATCATCCAACCGGTCTACACGGTGGATCAGGCCGTGGCGGACAAGGCCGTCGTGCCGCTGCTGTATGAGGGTCGCATGGTGCCGCAGGTGGTACACGAGGAGACGATCGACCGCTATTTCGACAAGATCTGCGGATGGATGAGCAACGCCCAGCGGGCCGACATGAAGAAGAAGTTCAGCCATGCGGACCAGCTCAACCAGACACAGCAGCGCATCTACGCCATTGCGTGGGACATTTCGCAGCACTTCCGGGAGAACTGGCAGGGGTCGAAGTTCAAGGCGCAGCTGGTGGCTCCGCGCAAGCGCATCGCGATTCTCTACAAGCAGTTTCTCGACGAAATCGGCATCGTCTCGTCGGAGGTGCTCATCACCTCGCCCGACACCCGGGAGGGGGAAGACGAAGCATTCGGCGAGACCTCGAACGTGGAGGTGGCCTTCTGGAAGCGCATGATGGATGAATACGGCACGGCCAAAAAGTACGAGACTAGCATCATCAACCGCTTCAAGAACAGCGACAAACCGGAGATTATCATCGTCGTGGACAAACTCCTGACGGGATTCGACGAACCCCGCAACACGGTGCTCTATCTCGACCGCAAGTTGAAGGACCACACGCTGCTGCAGGCCATTGCCCGCGTCAACCGCGTCTGCGAAGACAAGGAGTTCGGGTATATCATCGACTATTACGGCGTATTGGGGTCGCTCAATTCGGCGCTGGAGCTCTACACCGATTTCGACAAGGAGGATCTGGAGGGAACCTATACGGACATTTCGGAGGAGGTGGCCAAGCTGCCCCAAAAGCATGCCGAGTTGTGGGACCTCTTCAAGGAGGTGCGCAACACGACCGACTTCGAGGCCTTCGGCAATGTCCTGCGCGAGGAGGACCGGCGCTCGCTCTTCTACGAAAAGCTGCGGGCCTTTGCCCGGACGCTGAAGGTGGCGCTTTCGTCCATCGTATTCCACCAAAACACGCCTCAAGAAGAGGTCGAACGGTACAAGCACGATCTGGCCTTCTTCATGAAGCTTCGTAATGCCGTGCAGGAGCGCTACTCCGACACGGTGGACTACAAGCAATACGAAGGGCAGATTCAAAAGCTGATCGACACGCACATCGAGAGCGGCGAGGTGCAGGTCATCACCGACCTGGTGAACATCTTCGACAAGGAGCGATTCGCCGAAGAGGTGGAGAAGATCTCCGGGAAAGCGGCCAAGGCCGACACGATTGCCTCGCGAACGGCCAAGTACATCACCGAGAACATGGATACCGACCCGGCCTTCTACAAGAAGTTCTCGCAGATGCTCAAGGAGACCATCTCGCAGTACGAACAGGGGCGAATCGACGAGGCGGAGTATCTGACTCAGGCGACAGACCTGATGAACAAGGTGCTGAATCATACCGACAGCGAGATTCCCGACGTGCTGAAGGATAACAATGCCGCGCGGGCCTACTTCGGATTGAGCCTGGAGGTCTACAAGTCAGTCATAAAACCCGAACAGGGGCTCGACCTGACGCAAATCGCACTCGACACGGCCAACCGGATCGACGCCATCATTCGTCAGCACATCTTCGAGAAGGGGACGCTCATTGTCGACTGGCCGCTCAAGGACCGGCTGGTCGGCATGATGAAGCTCGACATCGAGGACTATCTGATTGACGAGGTCAAACGCAAATATGATCTGTCGATGACCTTCGACGACATGGATGCCATCATCGACCGGGCGGTCGACGTGGCTCAAAAATGGTTCCGGTGATGCAACAGATATTCGTCTACGGGAAAGAGACGATTCCCTACAGCGTGCTCTTTTCCGCCCGCCGGACACTCGGAATCAAGGTATATCCATCCGGCGAGGTCGTTCTGCTGGCTCCGGAAGGGACGTCGGAAGAGGTTATCGAGCAGAAACTCCACAAACGGGCGCCGTGGATTCTTCGGCAGCAGGCCTATTTCACGGATTTCGGGATTCGGAGTCCGGAAAAACGGTATGTCAGCGGAGAGTCGCACTACTATCTGGGAAAGCAGTTCCTGCTCCGGGTTTCGGAAGGCAAAACCAACAGCGTCCGCTACAAGGGGCGCTGCTTCGAAGTGGTATGCACCTCTCCGGACAGGGCCCGGGAGTTGATGAGATCCTGGTACCGCGAACACGCCAAACTCAAGTTTGCCGAGTATGCGGAGCCAATCATTTCCCGATTTGCACGGTACGGAGTTGCGCCAACCTCACTCTATGTCCAGGAGATGGAAAACCGTTGGGGCAGCTGCACCCCCAAGGGGAAAATCATTCTGAATACGGAACTCATCAAGGCGCCGCGTCCCTGCATTGAATATGTTATTACGCATGAGATGTGTCATCTGCTGCATCCCGACCATACCGCGGCCTTCTTTACCCTGCTCGAAACCGAGATGCCCGACTGGCGGCGTTGGAAAGACAAGTTGGAGCGATTCATGATGTAGGTGCAAACTGCTTCAAAAGCATCATCCGTCCTCCCCGTATGACAAATGTATGACAAAACGAAACGAAAACCGCGTTGTAGATATCTACAACGCGGTTTCTGTGAGGTCTGAAGCAGACGCACCAGCCCTCGCCGTGGATCAACGACTACGGGCAGTTCTCCATCATGCCTGTACGCGGACGCGACAAGGTCGATGAAGAGAGCCGTCAGAGCTGGTTTTCGCACCAGTCGGAGGAGGCACGCCCCTACTATTATTCGGTATACCTCGCCGACCACGACATCAAGGCCGAGATCGCCCCGACCGAGCGGGCTGCGATCATGCGTTTCACGTTCCCCGAATCGGACGAGTCGGGCGTGGTGATCGACGCTTTCGACCGCGGATCGTACATCAGGGTCATGCACGACAAACGGACTGTCGTGGGATACACCACGCGCAACAGCGGAGGTGTGCCCGACAACTTCAAGAACTGGTTTATCGTGCGCTTCGACCGGAAGATCCGGGATTTCCAGATCTATGACGGCACGAAGCCCGTCGAAGGCGAACAGTTAGTCGGCGAACACGCCCTCGTGCGGGTAGGTTTCGAAACCCGGCGCGGAGAGCAGGTAACGGTGCGCGCAGCCTCGTCGTTCATATCGCAGATGCAGGCCGTGCAGAACCTCGAAGAGCTGGGAAAGGACGATTTCGAAACCGTGAAGGCCAAGGCGCAAGCACG
>NZ_AENZ01000027.1:0-3443 GCF_000183485.2 Alistipes sp. HGB5
ACCAAAGTATTGCTACCTCGTGCTGCCCCTCGACTTGCATGTGTTAAGCCTGCCGCTAGCGTTCATCCTGAGCCAGGATCAAACTCTCCATTGTATAAAATTTATAAATGTTTTGTTAGAGTCCTGACTATTCGTTTATCCTTAAAAGGAAAATTGACAGATAAATACTACATTTCTTTTCTCTCAAAATATAACCAGTAATTCAAAGAACCAGTTTGAAAAAGTCTCGCATTTTGTAGTGCGAAAGGACTGCAAAGATAAGTCATCTTTTTTAATCCTGCAAATCTTTTTTCAAAATTCTTTTTCAAGAACTTTACGTTTCGGAAAATCGCGCTTACACAGAGCTTTAAGCTCCTTTATTGTAAACTTTCAGTCTTTGTAAGAACATCCGTTTTTCTTGAACGCGGATGCAAAGGTAGTGACTTTTTCTGAACCTGCAAGCATTTTCGCATTTTTTTTTGAAAAATCTTCAATTTTCTTCAAAATAACGCTTTTTACCTATATATATTAATGACACCCGACATGATGCATGATGCGGGCCCGGACGTATCCCGATTCGGCAACAAGGGATTCCATCCGGCCCCTATTGCCGGCCGAAAGGCCCGTTCGGGGAATATAATTGTCCGCAGGACGAGTAAAATCGGACGGCACCCCGTAAAACAGAGATTTTTTACTATTTTTGCGGCAGATAATCCGACGGCTATGAACTTCAAAAAAATATCACTGCTCATCCTGATTCTGCTCATCGCGGATCAGCTGCTCAAAATCTGGGTCAAGACCCACATGCACCTCGACGAGTCGATCATCGTATTCCCGGACTGGTTTCAATTACGGTTTATCGAGAACAACGGCGCGGCTTTCGGCATGCACATCGCCTCGAAAGGGGGATTCGACTGGGGAAAACTGCTGCTCGGCATATTCCGCATCGTCATGGTAGGTCTCATCGGCTGGCTGATGCATCATCTGCTCCGCCGCCGGGAGGATACGCCGAAGGGGGTTATCGTCGGTCTGGCGCTGGTGATGGCCGGTGCGCTCGGCAATATTATCGACAGCGCTTTCTACGGACTGATCTTTTCGGAATCGACGCCGTACGCGGTAGCGCATTTCGGCGGACATTACGCGGGCTTCATGATGGGAAAGGTCGTGGACATGTTCTATTTTCCGCTGTTCCAGTGGAACAACGTGCCGCGGTTCCTGAGCTTTCTGGTCGACAGCAACAACTACTTCTTCGGGGCGATCTTCAATCTGGCCGACGCCTACATCTCCGTGGCGGTAGTCTATCTGCTTCTGTTTCAGTATAAATTTCTGAGCAAGTAGATTTTTTTCGCAAAAATAGTTGGCGATTCAGAAAAAAGTATTACTTTTGCACACCGCAATTCCAATAATGCCCAGGTGGCGGAATAGGTAGACGCGCACGTTTCAGGTGCGTGTGCCGCAAGGCGTGCAGGTTCGATTCCTGTCCTGGGCACAAAAAATCCCGTTAGAGGAAACTCTGAGGGGATTTTTCTTTTTCCGTGTCCGCATCGTGTCCGCAATTTCATGGAGAAGGGCTCTGATTTTTCCCTGCCAGAAAGACAAAACCAGATTATTTTTGTAATTTTGTATAAACCGATTCCAAACAAACGACGAACTATCCAGATTCTGATGTAATCCCTATGTTTACAATCAGAGTTGACTGCGATGAAAGCGGATAGATGAAAAAGCTATCGAGATTTTGGTTAGATTAAAGTTGCGAGACCTTTACTAACTAAAACGACGATAGCCATGAGAGAACGAAGAAATGAAATTATTTCAAAGGACAAAAGATTTATGTAGGAATCGACGTCCATTTGAAGAGTTGGTCGGTAACGGTCTTGTCCGCGACCTCTGTACTGAAGAAATTCAGTCAAAATCCGGCCCCGGAAGCGTTGCACGGATTTCTGACGAGGAGTTTATCCGGGAGCCGAGTATCATTCGGTGTACGAAGCGGGCTTTTGCGGATTCTGGATACACGAACGCCTGACGGCATTGGGGATCGACAACATCGTGGTCAACCCGGCCGACGTACCGACCAAGAGCAGCGAAAAGCTGCGTAAGAGTGACGCCGTGGACAGCGGCAAGCTGGCGCGGAGTTTAAGAGCCAACGAACTGAAAGGCATTTATACGCCGGACAGTGTATCGTTGGAAATGCGTTCCTTGATAAGATTGAAGAACTCGATCACCAAAGACACGACCCGTCAGAAGAACCGGATCAAGTCCCAGTTACGGTGTTTAGGCATCGGGATTCCGCAGGAGTTCCTCGAACCTTTCTCCAACTGATCGAAACGCTTTTTCGCATGGCTGAAAGAGGTTGAGACACTCACTCCGAGCGATCGTCAGGCCCTCGACATTCAGCTCCGGCATCTGGAGGAACTACGCCGTCAGAAGTTGGAGATGACACGGGCTTTACGGGCCTTGGCCAAGGCGGACCGATTCCGCGAACCGCAGCGGTTGATTATGAGCGTTCCGGGGTTCGGGCAGACTACGGGAATGGCGTTTCTGTCGGAGATATGCGACATAACCCGTTTCCGCAATGCCGAACAACTGGCCGCCTATATCGGGATGATCCCGATGTGCCATAGCAGCGGAGAGAAAGACGGAACAGGAGACATTACCGTGCGAAAACACGCCGTCATGCGCTGTAATCTGATAGAGGCTGCATGGGTGGCTATACGCCAAGATCCCGCGATGAATCTGTTTTATACAGAACAATGCAAGCGGATGCCCAAGAGCAAGGCCATCGTAAAGGTCGCCCGCAAACTGGTAAATAGACTATACTTCGTGTTGAAACACCAGACCGAATATGTCAATAGTGTCGTGTCATAAGCAACCCCTTCCGGTAAACGGATTTTCCCAGAGAGAATACTACATATTGCGTGCGGCTTTGGAGTCCGCTTAATGTAAAATGCTCCTCTGGCCTTTGTAAACTAATACAGGAACATGCGGCAGAATACTGACCGCTGTGGAAAGTCTGTCTACCGAAGGATTTTTACGGGTTCTGAAATCACGGCTTTCGCAAGAGCCAAAGGTCAAAGCACATCGTGACTCCGCACCGACTCGATCGAAGGCCGGCGGAGACACGCTGTGCCTTGACCTTTGGCCGGGAAACTCATCAAGAATCGCAATGTATTGCAAATGAAATAAAAACAAATTTAACCGAAAACTTTGATCCAGATTTATTTGGATTGTAACAGGAAACGGCAGCATGGGGCCGGAACATTGTCCCCGGTCTCGTAGACCAATGAAATTTCGGACTTATTCCATGCTCTGATGTCTTTATTTCCTCAAAGTTATAATCATTAAAGTGAATATACGAATGACACTCCTGATCAGCATCGAATACCGTACCCGCTGGGGCGAACAGCTCGTACTCCGCCTCGGCAAGCGGCGCATCGCCCTGCAATACGCCGACGGCGGCGTCTGGG
>NZ_AENZ01000026.1:0-43092 GCF_000183485.2 Alistipes sp. HGB5
TTCTCGCACGATTTCCAGAATTTCTTCCATGCGGTCCATAGCAGTAACTATCACGAATGATTCTGACGCAAAGATGCCACAAAGGCACGGGTAATTAACACACGTAAATAATTACATATCAACATTTTAACACCATGGCTTGATTTTCAGAAAGGTCTTATCGGGCTTGATAAAGATGATATTTGGAAATATGAAAAATTAATCGTATCTTTGTCTATGTAGTATAGGTGTGCATTGAGGCGTTAAACATTCACTACTAAATAGTGACCTCAAAAGCGAACTTGCATTATAAGAGATTGATATACAACAAATAAGGAATAAGGGTTCGAGCCCCATCTTCCACCCGTAGAAGCAGTTGAAAATCACTGCAACAAAGTGCAAAAACCTCATATATCGTTGATATATGAGGTTTTTTCGTTTTACCGCACCCCTCCTACTCTTCTCACATTTCTCCCAAGCCATCGAAACCCGGCAGCCAATGACTGCCGATGTCTATTCCCTCCGCCCCGGCATCCGCTCTCAGCACCACCAGCCGCTGCAGCCGCCGCACCGGACGGACGGCAAAAAAATGGGGAGGGACCTTTATCAGGCCCCTCCCTCCGCAGTAAGTTGCGTCACTGCTCTCGCATCAGCGAGGATTCTTTTCACTGCATGCAGGTAGACACAGGCAGCCGATCGGGTGAAACTGCCGGATGGTTTCACCCCGGATATTCCGATTGCTTCATGACGGCGCGTCTTTTGAAATCGCTCCTCAAAAAAAGATGCGCGGAACCTGACTCTGGCAATAGTAGAATAATCCCCATTATTCAAATATGTAACTGGTCAGGAACCGCGCATATCGCGTCCTGACTGTTCATCAGTCACATTCGAATGGGGATTATTTTGCCAGAATAAACAGCCGAGCTGTATTTCCTATCCCAAATATAGAAAAATTAATCGTTTTCATCAAAAAATTTATACAATATTTAGTATTTTTTATTTTAATCGGACTCTGCGCGCACTAATCCCCGACATACATGTCGAAGATTTCATGCCGGTCGAAATCGAGCCAGTACCGCAGCGCCAGCGCTCTCACGTACTGCCAGTAAGGTTCTGTCAAGTCGCCGTATAGTTCGATCCCCCGCTTCACATCCCTGCGGATACGGTCGGCATACCGGGGTTTCAGGACCAACCGTATCGTCTTGTCCTTGAAGGTGAAACGCGCTTCGGGCCGCGGCGTGTCGATTTCCGCAACGGTAATCAGCCCATGTCCGACGGAGGCCCCCGTTCCGACCTGCAGGCCGTCGTTCATACAGCTCACAGGCGGTTTATGGCCTGCATAAGTCGTGACGAGAATGTCGTCCACGCCGATATTGAAATACTCGCGGGCACGGATTCCCATTTTGACGCCGATCGTGGCGTAAATCCCCAGATGGCCGTGCAGTTCGTTGGTCAGCACGCCCGCCCGCCATTCGCTCAATCCGTGACGGGCAACCGCCGAGTCGATGATCGGAACGACATCCGCCGCATAGAGTGCGCCGCCGACCGGAAAGCCGTAAAACACCCGGCTTTCGCTGTCGGGCTTGCCCCGGAGAATCGCCGTCAGTCGTGTCTGCGCCTCCGCCGCCGCGCTCTTGTCCGACAGTTCGCACGCCCGAACCGTCCCATTCAGTTCCCGGATGGAAAACAGCTCCGGAGCGAACAGATAAACCGCGACCAGATCGTCCCAAGCTTCCAGATGACGCTCCCCGACCAGTTTTGCCAGCGGAGGCGTACGGTGTGTTGCGGCGATCTTCCGGGCGTAGACGTTCGGCACGGCCGCCACCGAATCGATCAGGGCGGGCGTAACGACGACCGGACATGCCGGGTTTGCCGACACGACAGTTACGGGCACGCCGCTCGCCAGCACATAACGGGCGGCGACGCTGTCCGTTTCGAAATTGGCTCCGGAGAGCGGTTCGGCCCGGCTGTTGTACCAGACGATCCGGTCGATCCGGTCGCCGGAGGCGGGATTTTCCCGCAGAACGTCGTATAGATTCGTCAAAGCACCGAGGGCGATGAAAACGACCTTCTCCTCCTCTTCTCCGAGGGTTTCGGCGATCAATGCCGACGCCGCGGGGAAGCCGGCTCCGGAGGTTGCGGTTGCGGCATCGCCCCAGTCTACGGTTCCGGAATGGGCGCGCCACGCAGGCGCGGGGGCATTCACCGCACGTCCCGCACCGACCGGAACGCCTTCGTGGTAGAAGGAATCGAGAAGCGCACGCACACGTACGGCGGCGCTGTCGGGAAGCAGCGCCCCTTCCGAAGTCGTGACGGCGAGCACCTCCACTTCGCGGTTGCCCAGCAGCATGCAGAGGGTGCGCAGATCGTCGGCGGCGCCGTCGGTGTCGACGACGGCATGGAAACGGGCTTTGCCCGAATGCGCATGGCAGGGAGCAAGGAACGCTGACAGTATGACCGCCAACAGGCCCCGGCAGAAAAAGCACTGACGAATTGTCATGGTCTCGGATCGTATTAAAAATTAACATTCATACCGCCCAGCGCCGTTGCTTTCGGCATGGGAAACCCGTCGTTGATCTCATAACGCTGCGCCAGCAGGTTCTCGCCCCGCACGAACAGATCGAGCCACCGGGTCGCGCGGAAAGTGACGCTGGCGTTCCACAGCACGAAATTATCCTTCGCTACGGGTTTGACCGAAGTGTAAAGTCCGTGAACATACTGCACGCCCGTCGATGCCTTCCAACGTCTGCGCGAAAAATCGACCCCGGCGTAGAGCTTGTGTTCGGGAGCCGCAACCACCGGGTAGGCCATATGGAGGTAGCTGTAGTTGGCCGAGACAGCCCACACGGGGTTTATGCGGCAGGCCGCGTCGCCCTCGACGCCCCAGTTCTCGATCCGGCCCGTATTGATGTTTTTCGGGCGTCCGTCCACCGGGACGGTCTGGATCATGTTGTCGCCGTCGATATAGTAGACGCTGACTCCGTACGAAAGCGCCCCGCCCGAAACGCGCTGCGTGAACGAAAGTTCGTAGTTCATCAGTTTTTCGGGTTTCAGATCGGGATTCTGCGGCGGAAACATATACATTTCGCGGATCGTCGGGAAACGGAATCCTTTGCTGACCATCGCCTTGATCTGGGCGTTGTGCGGCAGCAGGAACGACAGTCCGCCCTGCGGCACCCACTCCGTACCCGCATGCGAATGGTGATCGAGGCGCAGTCCGGCATCGAGCGTCAGCCAGTGCGTCAGGCTCTGGCGGAAATCGACATAGCCGGCCGCTTCGTCCATCGTCTTGTCGGCCGTGGTTTTATCCGGAGCCCCGTCGGTAAAGGCGTTCCACGCCTTGCCGCCGAAATGCTGCCAGTCGACGCCCACGGTCAGGCGGTTGCCCCTGAAAAGCGCGACGCTCTGATACCACGATACGCCCAGCATCCTGTCGCGGGAGTTGAAACGGTAGTTCAGCGGCTCTTCGCCGGGCGAGTGGCCGTCGTTGATCCTATGTCGTCCCCAGTTGTAGAAGAAGCTCAGGGTTCCGGAAGTCTTTCCGTAGTCGTTGCGCAGCGTGAACGAAGTCATGCCGCGGGTAATACGCTGCCTGTTGTCCAGAATGGGCTCCGAAACGGAGCCCGGATTCCGGGCGTTGAAATGCGTGAGGTTCACGTCGGCGTAGAGATCCCACGCTTGGGCAATCCGGTAACCCAGCTTGGCGTAACCGCCGTACTGCTCGAAGCCCATGTTCCTGCGATGCCCGTCGGTGCCGTTGTAAGAGCCAGTCACCGTACTCGTAAAACGTCCTGCCCGAACCTGATTCGTAACCTCGGTTTCGAGCGTATTGTAGGACCCGTAACCGGCATGGAGATCGGTTTTCACCCCGTCCTCGTGCATCCTGCGCGTCACGATATTGATGACGCCGCCCATGGCGTTCGAGCCGTACAGCACCGAAGCGGGGCCGCGCACGACTTCGACCCGGTCGGCCAGCATCGACTGGCAGGCGTCGGCGATCGGATGCCCCATCAGCCCCATGTACTGGGGATGGCCGTCGATCAGCACCAGCAGACCCGTTGTGGGACCTCCGCCGACACCGCGCAGCGTCATCTGCCCGGCAGCCCCTCCCGAAACGCCGTACCCCATGATGCCGCGTCCCGTAACGAACAGTCCCGGAATCTGCTCGGTCAGCGTCGGCAGCAGCGACGGCTGGAATCCCTCGGCGATCTTCTGCCGTCCGACGACGGAAATGGTCATCGGCAGATGCCGGACGTCGGTTTCATGCCGGGTTCCGGTGACCACGACCTCCCCGATCGGGTAGGTTTTCCCGTTACGCAGGCTGTCGGCGGTCTCGGACCGCAGGGCGCACACGGGGACGATACCGCCCAACAGCAGCAGGACAAACAGTTTAGACTTCATCTTCTCGCATTATGTTTTACTTGGACATTTGTTTTATCTTCTTGCAGCGCATCCTCCCCCTTCACCAATTCTTGTTCCAAAATCCCCCGGCGGAGCGAAGAAAGTGCAAATCCCGGAAACGCTCCGGATCGGACGGACGGCGTCCCTTTCGGCGCGTTTCTTGTTCTGAGCCGGATAAACGCTCATTATGGAAAACACCCGGCAACCGATCCCGTTACGGATCCGGCAGCACCTGCGCGATGCCGTCGGACGCATGCACCCTTCCGTCTCGTTCGTCTCCTGCATCGGTGTGCTGCTGGCCTATCTGACGGGCGTCTACATAACGGGATCGCTCCACGAGGCGTCGCGCTGGATGGGGGCCATGCTGGCCTGCACGTCGCTGGTGGTCGTCCTGCAATCGCACAACTACAAGGATTCGCTGCGCGCCGGATGGACCCGGGTGCTGGGAACCTTCCTCGGAGCGCTCGTCGCCTACATATACCTCAAGATATGGCCCTTTTCGATCGTCGGGATGCTCGCCTCGGTCTTCGTGCTGGAGATGCTCTGCATGCTGGTCGGAATCTACCAGAACAACCGCATCGCCACCATCACGCTGCTCATCATCCTGCTCGTCTCGCAGATGACGCCCCACGTCTCGCCGGCCGTAAACTGCCTGCTGCGCTTTACCGAATCGGTCGTCGGCGTGGGAGTGGGCGTTGCGCTGCTGTGGGTGCTCGAACGGTGGAAACGATGGCTCGAACCGCAGGAGCATGCAAACATAGCTACCGATAAAAATATGAACATGGACACGATGCCCCTGCGTTGGGGCCACTTCAGAGTGCTTATCGTCGCTTCGCTCGGACAGATCACCGGAGCAGGGCTGGCGACGCTGGTCGGCGTCATACTGCCGATGATCCAGATTTTCCGGCATCCCGGACTTACCTCCCTGCAGCAGGGACTCGTGGCGGCGACCAGCCTCGTCGGCATCATGGTCGGCTCGGTGCTGTTCGGAGCGTGGAGCGATAAAAAGGGATACCTGTTTTTCTTCCGGTTCTGCCCCGCACTCATCCTCGCGGCCTCGCTGTTCACCTTTTTCACGGCCGACCTCTTCGGGCTGGTCACGGGGCTGTTTTTCATGGGACTGGGCATCGGCGGCGGTTACAGCCTCGATTCGGACTACATCTCCGAGATCATGCCCCGGCGGTGGAAACTGCTGATGGTCGGTGTAGCGAAAGCCGCTTCGTCGTTGGGCAGCATCGCAGCGGCGGCCATCTGTTTTTCCCTGCTGCGGGAGTGGCACGATCCGCACCTGTGGAACCGGCTGCTGCTGCTCGTCGCAGTCATGGCGGTCGTCATGCTGCTCTGCCGCATACGTTTCGAACAAAGTCCCGGATGGCTCATCGCCCACGGGCGCATATCCGAAGCCGAAAAGGCCGTGCGCTATTTTCTGGGCCCCGACGTGGAGATCGGCGAAATCCGCAACCACCCGAATAAAACGCAGATGCCGAAGGTGGCTTGGAGCGACCTTTTCAAACCCGGTCAGATGAAGAAAGTGATTTTCAGCGGCATTCCGTGGGCCTGCGAGGGATTGGGCGTCTACGGCATCGGGGTATTCCTGCCCGTGCTGGTCATGGCGCTGGGGCTGGAAACGGGGTCCGAGTCGGCCTTTTCACGAATCACCGATTCGGTGTTGCTGACCACATGGATCAACCTCTGCATCCTGCCGGGATTCGTACTTGGTCTGCTGCTCGTGAACCGCTGGTACCACGTGCGGACCCAGACGTGGGGATTTATCCTCTGCGCCGCGGGCATGGGCATCCTGCTGGCGGCCTACGAATTCCACTGGCCGGTCTGGATCGCCGTATCCGGGTTCATGCTCTTCGAACTGTTCCTCAATGCGGGCCCCCACCTGATGACGTTCATCATTCCGCCCCAAATCTATTCCGTCGCCGAGCGCGGCGCGGGTGCGGGACTTGCCGCGGCCTTCGGCAAACTGGGCGCCGTCGCCGGCGTCGTCGTCATTCCGATACTGCTCAAATGGGGCGGCGCTTCGCTGGTGCTTTGGGTGACGATCGGCGTGCTGCTCGCCGGGGCGCTGGTTACGGCCGTCGTCGGCCGGGAGGTGCTTCCCGACAAGGGGCGTTCCGTTCGTCCCGAAATCCGGCGCGACTGACCGTCAAAGGGCGTACTCCCTTTTCAACGCACGTTTCATCCGCAGTTCGCAAGGCTGCTCCAGCCCGCACTCTTCGAGCAGGGCCAGATCGCCGAACACGTGCCGCGTACTGCCGTCGGCCACGATCCGTCCCTGCTTCATCACGATCGTACGGTCGCAAAGGTCGAGCACCATCTCCATATCGTGCGTAGCGATCAGCGTCGTATGGCCGAAACGGCGTATCAGGTCTATGATCTGCCGCCGGGCGCGGGGGTCGAGATTCGAGGTCGGTTCGTCCATGACGAGCACCGACGGCTCCATCGAAAGGACCGTCGCTATCGCAACGCGCTTCTTCTGTCCGCCCGAAAGCCGGAAGGGCGACGCCCCGCGCAGATGCAGCGCGCCGACGGCATCGAGGGCTTCCGTGACGCGGCGGCGTATCTCTTCGGGTTCGAGACGCATGTTCGAAGGTCCGAAGGCCACGTCTTCTTCGACCGTGGGCATGAAGAGCTGGTTGTCCGAATCCTGAAACACAAGCCCCACCGACTGCCGCACCAGCGGCAGCGTCCTGCGCGTGAGCTTGATCCCGCCCATGACCACTTCGCCCTGCGAAGGTATCAGCAGTCCGTTGGTGTGCAGCAGCAGCGTCGATTTCCCGGCTCCGTTGGCCCCGACTAGGGCGACCTTCTCCCCGTGCGTGATGCAGAACGAGACGCCGCAGAGCGCTTCATAGCCGTTGGGATAACGGTAATGCACATCGTCGAACCGGAGGTAGTGGTGACTCATCTCAAAGGTTGTTTATCAGCATCGAAAGGTTTTCGGCCGGACGGCACAAGCGCAGCAGGACGAACGCCGAGCACCACACGGCGAGAAACAGGGTGTCGCGCATTTTCCATGCCGGGCGTTCGAACACCCCCTCCGGGATGCGCCCCGAAAATCCCCGTGCCAGCATCGCCCGGCTGATCTGCTCGGCCCGGTCGAAAGTGCGGATCAGCAGTTGCCCGACGAGCGTTCCCCAAATCTTCAGCGGATAGGATCTGCGCCCGAAACTCCTCGCGTCGCGGGCCTGCTGCATGGCCGCGGCCTCTTCGATCAAAACATAAAGGTAACGGTAGACGAAAAGCAGCTGCGTGGTGAAAACAGCCGGCACCCCCAGCCGCTGCATGCTCCGGCAGAGACCGTAGTAGCCGGTGCTTCCGATCAGCACGAGCAGCGCCTGCACCGACAGCAGTCCGCGCAGTACGATCGAAAGGAACGAGACCCACCCTGCGGTGACCGCCAGCGTCCCGATACGGAAAACCGGCTCGCGGTCGTAGAACAGGTTGAAAACGCCGATGAAGACGACGAAGGGCAGCACGACAAGCGACCGCCGGAAAATCGTTCCGTAACTCAGGCCGCCCATCGCGCAGGCAACGATCGGAAAGACGAAAAACAGCAGCAGTTCCGGAAGCCTGCAGAGCGGCACGGAGAGCATCGTCACGAGAAAAACCACCGTGACGAGCAGTTTGGACCGGGCGTCCGTGCGATGGAGCGGACTCTGCATCCGCGCCGTCCGCTCCATCGCATCCAATGCGCAAAGTACGTGCTGCAATCTGTTTTTCATCCCTGCTTTTGTCCGGCGCGGAACAGACAGGAGGCGCCGAATACGGCCAGCAGAATGGCTCCGCTCCCTACGATTCCCGCAAATGTCGTGTTGTAATCGGGTATCACGGCCGTCTTTTCCTGAATGGCGGCGGCTCTGCGGTGCAGGCCGTCGGACGCAGGTTCCAATTCGGACCGTCCCGCCGTCTTTTTGATCGACCACTCCAGTCCGTCGGGATCGGACGAAGCGATCCACGAGAACGACCCGGCGATCAACAGCGCCAAGAGTGCGATCGCCGCAAGGGCCTTTCCGAGTCTCCGTCTTCCGGAGGCGCGTTCCCGACGGATACCGTACAGCAGTTCGGGCTTATAACGCTGCACGACGCAGATCACCGCCGCCGTAGCCAGCCCCTCGCCGATACCTATAAACAGATGGATCGGGAGCATGAACAGCAGAAACCGCCCCATCGGCAACGCGGTGATGCCCGACGCTTCGGTTTCGATCGTCACGGCCAATGCGCCCAGTTCGAGTCCGACCACCGAGGCGAGCAGCGACGCGGCGATGATCCGTCCCGGCGATGCGCCGCGTTTGATCAACGGCCGGAACAACAGCGGATAGGCCGCCAGACACGACAATACCGCCATATTGAGGATATTGGCGCCCAAAGCCATGAAACCGCCGTCGGCGAAAACTAGGCACTGGATCACCAGCACCGAAGCCAGCGTAAGCAACGCCGCCCATGGGCCCAGTATCGCCGAAAGCAGGATACCGCCGACCAGATGGCCGCTCGAACCCGTTCCCGGAATAGAGAAATTTATCATCTGGGCGGCAAAGACGAAGGCGCCCATCACGCCCATCAGCGGAACGATGTGCTCGTCCCGCGCATCGGGTTCGCGGCGGTCGTTTCGCGGATGCTTGACTTTCCAGATCGCCGTTCCGAGCAGGACCAGCGATACGGCTCCCGTAACGGCGAATACCGGCGGGGAGACCAGTGCGTCGGACATGTGCATAGTCTGTCGTTTTTCAGGTTTTCAGATCGCCCCGTCCGGCCCCTGCCGGACCGGACGGACGGTTATTCCGTTTTCGCGCCCGGCTGCTGCGCCGCCAGATGCTTCTTGTTCTCCGGATACCAGTTCGAATGGTCGGGCTTCTCCTCGTCGTCGAACCTGACGAGCGGCAGCAGGAAGAGCCATGTCGTGATGCAGAACGGCCCGGTCAGGGTGGCGATTCCGACGGGCGCCATCAGCATATACATGCCGGCCTGAATGAACACCGTCACCAGAATTCCCAGAACGGCCCAGAGCGCCGAGCGGAAATTCGGCTTATAGAACACCGTCGCCAATGCAATGGCCGTCAGCACGGGGCTGTATCCGTAAAGTCCGTCGGAGATGTCGGAGCCCGACGCTTTCAGCGCGATGACCGTCAGCAGCGCCAGCGCCGAGCCGATCGCGGCCCAGAGCGCCGCCCAGCGGCTGCAAAGGAACAGTCCCGCGAGGAAACAGATTCCCGTCACCCACGAATTGATCAGAAAGACCTGCCCGATGCCTTTCAGCCAGTAAACCGCCAGATCGCCAAAACGGATGCTCTCCAGCGACGAGAAAGCCGCCGGAAGCGCCGGATCGGCCATATGCGTCGTCGGAAGCCCGTGCATGGCGCGCGCCGCGAGCAGAAACATCCACGTACAAAAGACGAACGGAAAAGTGAACGAATTGACCTTCCAAGGCGCCATCACGTTGTTAAATCCCGCACGCACCCATGTCGTCAGCGCCGCACAGAGCGCCAGCGCCAGCCACATCCAGACGGTATTGCCCATGAACGTAGGAAACGCGCACCCCACCAGCACGCCGTTGAAGCCCCAGAGTCCCTGCTCGCCGTCCTTGGCCGGAAAGCCGAGCAGATACCCCGTCACCGTGGAAACGGTCACGCCCAGCAGGGCGCCCCAACCCACAAGTCCCTGCCCCTCGGCATAGGCGCCCCAGAAAATGCCGATCATAAACAGGAGTCCCGTCCACGCGCTGTTCTGAAACATCACCTGCCCCGTACCGCGCAGCAGAATTTTGATAAAATCGAAAGAGCCTCCGCCGGCCCCTCCGGATCGAGCGATCGTATTTGCCATACTTACAATTATTTAACCGTTAACAAAGTTTCTATCGCCACGGGAATTCTTCGGGCAGCGGCTTGCCCTTGACTTCCTGCCGAACCGAGGAACAGAATTCGCGGACAAGGCGTTTCACGGGAGCCGTCTCCTCGCCCAAGACCTTGTAGAGCAGCCCCGCATCGTTCGGCAGGCGCGTAATGCCGGCGGCCAGCCGGCGGTCGCGGTCGATGAAAGCCTCTGTCCGTTCGTAGATGCTGTCGGCATGTTCCGGCGGCGTCAGCACGATCACGTTGGCGAAAACGTCGTATCCGTTCATCGCGCCGAGCGTCGAAGGCGGATACATTTCGGGCCGTATGATGAATTTTTCGCGAAACAGTTGCTCCCCGTCGGGACGTTCGGCATGGGAGCAGACCGACAGAATGTCGTACTGGAAAGTTTCGCCCCGGTCGAAATACTTACGGCCGCTCATGTAGATTTCTGAATAGAACAGCGTGGCCGAGGGTGCGATGCGGATTGCCGTGTCGGCGATGAACCGCGTGTGACGGCACGGAATCGTCGGTTCGGGCAGATATTCCAGATAAGAGTCCTCTTCGAGTTCGAACGCCTGCGTCAGCCCCGAATAGTTGTAGCGCATCTCGGCCAGCTTGGTCGCCGCACCGGTCGAAATATGGGCGTAGGCGCCTTCGCGGACGACAAAACGCTGTTCATAGCGATCGCCGTCCACGTTGGGACCTCCGGACGAGAGGATGTAGACGCACGGCATCTCAGGCATGCCTTCGTCGAAATAGAGTTCCTGCTGGACGATCAGCGGGGCATGGCGTTCCAGATCGCGCATGATCGACCTGCCGTCGTCGTCGAGTTCGAATCCCAGAAAAAGATACCCCATCTTGCCCGGAGTGCCGACGGGCATCGCCTTCGGCTCTTCGAGGTAGGGACTCATCTCTTTGGCTGCTGCGAAATTCATCGTACGGCGCCGGTTAGGGATTCCGAAACTTTCTCCTTGTTGTTGCCGAGGTCGAAAAGCGCCATCCGGCGGATCAGGGCGACCAGTTCGTCGATCCCTTCGCCCGTCATGCAGTTGGTGAATACGAACGGCTTGCCCGGACGCATCAGCTCGGAATCGCGCCGCATCACTTCGAGATCAGCACGGACATAGGGGGCCAAATCGGTCTTGTTGATGACCAGAATATCGGACTGGGATATCCCCGGTCCGTCCTTGCGTGGAATCTTGTCGCCTGCGGCCACGTCGATCACGTAGATGAAAAAGTCCACCAGCGCGGGGCTGAAGGTGAGGGTGAGGTTGTCGCCGCCCGATTCGATCAGCACCACGTCGCCGTCGGGGAATCGGGCCTCCATCTCCTCGACCGCCGCAATATTCATCGAAGGGTCTTCCCGCACGGCCGTATGCGGGCACGCGCCGGTTTCAACGCCGATGATTCGCTCCTCGACAAGGATGCCCTTCAGCATTTTACGCACGTGTTTGGCGTCTTCCGTGGTTACCACGTCGTTGGTTATCACCAGCACTTTGTAGCCCATGTCCAGAAGCCGCGGGGTGATCGCTTCGATGAGTGCCGTTTTGCCGGAGCCTACGGGGCCGCCGATTCCGATTCTGCAAGTTGTATTTTCGTTCATAATCTATTCGTTTGTTCGGTTATTCCGCTTTTGGGGCGGATCAATTCATAAACATGCGTTTGATTCCCTTTTCGTGCAGCGAGGCGAGAATGTCGATCTGCGGCACGAAGGTATACATGTCGTCGAAATCCATGTCGCCCGCCGTGTCATAGAGCTCGCCGAGCTTTTCGGCGGCCCGGAACAGGATGCGCTGCGTGTCGTAGTGCGACACGCGCACGCAGCGGAGAGCCGCGCTGACGACCATATTGACCACACCGTACTGGTGGGAGCAGAAAAGCCCCTTTTCGGAGATTCCGCAGGCCGCGAATACGATGCCCTGCGCCACGGGATAAGTGCCGGGGGTACGGCCGCCGGCGATGTCGCCGAGCCACTTCGCTGCGGTTTCATCGGGAAAGACATGTTTCGACAGCTCGGCCAGTTTCTTGCCCATGCGTCGGGTCATCAGCCGCGCCTCGGCGTTCATCTTGCAGAGAACGGCCTGACGGTCGGCATTGAGGATACCCTCGTAATAACCGAGGTTATAGCTGCGGAAAGCGTGCAGCGCCGCGACTCCGTCGGTGAAGGCGGCCTGCCGGACAATGTCCTGCGTATATTGTTCGAGCGTCGCGGCGTCGTGCACCAGTCCCTCCTCGGCGGCCGTTTCCAATCCGTTGGAGAAGGAGAAGGTCCCGACCGGAAAGGCCGAGTCGGTGAATTCGAGCAGCCGCATGACGGTTGTTGCGTCGTCGGTCATAAGGGCGGGTTTAATGCGCATGCACATGTTCGTGATGGTGGTGTACGTCGCTGTCGGGCCCCGTGCCGCCGAACAGACGCCGGATTTCGTGGGGCGCCAAGTAGGGAATCACCTCCGAACCGGGCTGGAACGAGTAGGCGACACCTTCTATATGGTGCGTACGCATTACGCTGTCCATCACTTTTTTATCCACCGTCAGCGGAATGTAGACCTTTGTCCCCTTGACCACTGCGGGCCAATGCTGGTTGCCGATGGCATGACCGAGTTCCACCGAGATATGGATGATCGTTTCCGGCGTTTGACGCGCCAGATCCGAAAGGTCCGCGACCAGCACGTCGTTGAGCCGGATGCGGATGGCCGCAATGCGGCGCTGTTCGGGCAGATACTCGATAATATCGCCGTCGAGCATCTGCGAGTGGCGTTTCAATGCCACGGCGTATTCGTTTTCCCGGTCGCCTTTGACCACGAAGCGGCTTTTCTGGGCCGTCCACTGGTCGAGATCGATATATTCGATTTCGGCTTCCCGCGCTTTCTTCACCCATTCGGGGTCCTGCAGATTGCCTATGATTTCCGTATATATTTTCATCGGATTCGTTTTTAATATTCGTTTTTAATTTCCGGGAGCATCCCCTGCGGCATGCCCCCGGAAACAGGAAACCGATCCGGGGCCGGATCGGATCCGAAGGCGGAACAACAAACCGCCCCGGATCGGAGAGGCCCTCCCGGCTAACTGAACCAGAGCAGCTGGCTCAGGGGGAATTTGTCGGCAGGCTTGACGTAAGCGCGGATGTCGTTGACCAGCACGTCGAACGTTTCGGGATTCACGTCGATCTTCGGCATTCCTCCGTTGCGCACCATGTTGTATTTGGTAAGCTGGCGGGTGCGCCGCACGGGCTGCACCATACGATGCAGGTGGAGACGCTCCTTGATACCGCTCTGGAACGCGGCGTCCGATACGAACGAAAGGCAGGTTTCGGGCAGCGTACGGCCGAAAGCGCCGTACATCGGACGGTAATAGCACGGCTGCGGCGTCGGGAGCGATGCGTTGGGATCGCCCATGTTCGACCAGTTGATCAGGCCGCCCTTGATGACCATCTTGGGTTTGGCGCCGAAGAACTGCGGCTCCCAGAGTACGAGGTCGGCGACCTTGCCCTTCTCGACCGATCCGAGGTAGTCGGAAACGCCGTAGGTGATGGCCGGGTTGATCGTGATCTTGGCGATATAGCGCAGCACGCGGAAGTTGTCGTTCCCGTCGGCATCCTCGGCGAGCTTGCCGCAGGCGTTCTTCATGAACGACGCCATCTGGAACGTGCGCATGAACGATTCGCCGATACGGCCCATGGCCTGCGAGTCGGACGAAACCATCGACAGTATGCCCAGATCGTGCAGCACGTTCTCCGCGGCCTGCGTTTCGGGCCGCACGCGGCTCTCGGCAAAGGCCACGTCCGACGGGATCTTCGGATTGAGGTTGTGGCAGACCATGATCATGTCGAACAGCTCGGCTTGGGAATTGACCCCGAACGGCAGGGTCGGATTGGTCGACGAAGGCAGCACGTAGGGCATCGACGCCACTTTCAGCAGGTCGGGGGCGTGTCCGCCGCCGGCGCCTTCGGTGTGGTAGGTATGGATCGTGCGGCCGTCCATGGCGGCGATCGTATCCTCGACGTATCCGCTCTCGTTGAGCGTATCGGAGTGGATGGCCACCTGCACGTCGAAACGATCGGCGACGCCCAGCGCGGCGCGGATCGCAGCGGGAGTCGAGCCCCAGTCCTCGTGAATCTTCAGGCCGCAGGCTCCGGCCTCGATCTGTTCTTCGAGCGGCTGGTTCATCGAGCAGTTGCCCTTGCCCAGCAGGCCGACGTTCACCGGAAGCCCCTCGATCGACTCCAGCATGCGTTCGATGTTCCAGCGGCCTGAAGTGATGGTGGTTCCGTTACTGCCGTCCGTAGGGCCGATTCCGCCGCCGAACAGGGTCGTAATACCGTTGCTCAGACAGGCGTAAGCCTGCTGCGGGGAGATCATGTGCACGTGGCCGTCGATGCCGGCTGCCGTCAGGATCAGGTGCTCGCCCGATATCGCGTCGGTTGCGGTGCTGGTCACCAGATCGGGATGCACGCCGTGCATGATATTGGGATTTCCCGCCTTGCCGATACCGGCGATTTTTCCGTCCTTGACACCCACGTCGGCCTTCACGACGCCCAGATTGGCGTCGATGATCGTCACGTTGGTAATCACGAGGTCGAGCGCCCCCTCCTCCGAAGTCATCGTATTGGCCAGCCCCATGCCGTCGCGGATGGTCTTGCCGCCGCCGTAGACGACCTCGTCGCCGTATTCGCGCAGGTCTTTTTCGATCTCGACGTAAAGATCGGTGTCACCCAGCCGGATCTTGTCGCCGACGGTAGGACCGAAAAGGTTGTTGTATTCTTGACGTGAAATTGTTGCCATATCCTCTATTTTTTAGTGTTGTTGCTTTTTTTCATAGCGGCCTCGGCATCGCTTTCCGAAATGTTCTTGAACCCTGCATGCCGGGCTTTGCGCACGGCATGCATACGTGCCGGGAAATAGGTGGGCGCATCCTCGTCGCCCGTATATCCCATCACCAGACCGTTGAAGCCGATCACGCGGCGTTTGCCCGAATAGGCCACGACCTCGACCTCTTTCTGGTCGCCCGGTTCGAAACGGATGGCGGTCGTTGCGGGAATGTTCAGGTGACAGCCGAAAGCGGCGTCACGGTCGAACTCCAGATAACGGTTGACCTCGAAGAAATGGAAATGCGAACCGACCTGAATCGGGCGGTCGCCGGTATTGCGCACGACAAGCTTCACGGTCTTGCGGCCGGTATTGTACTCGATCGGGGCGTTCATCAGGATTTCTCCACCGACGACGACGGGCTTTGCGGGTTTGAAGCCGGGTTTATTCGGATAGAGACTCGCCGCCTGCGCCTGATTTTTCGCAGGGGCGGGATTTTTCGTATTCATACTCAGGATGTTTAAAATTACTTAATAGGATGGTGGATGCTCACCAGACGGGAACCGTCCGTAAACACGGCTTCGACCTGCAGCAGGTCGATCATGTCGGCGACGCCCTCCATGACGTCGCTTTTCTTCAGCACGCTGGCCGCTCCTTTCATAACCTCTTCCACGGTCTTGCCTTCACGCGCTCCCTCCAGTGCCGTGGACGTAATATAGGCTACGGCCTCCGGATAATTCAGTTTCAGCCCTTTTTTCATACGCCGTTCGGCGACCATACCGAGCGAAAGCAGCATCAACTTGTCAATCTCTTTCGGTGTCAAGTGCATAGTAAACGATTTTTATAGTTAATCCGGCTCCGCATCCCCGAAGGCCATACATATCCCGCCGGGGCAGCGGTCCGCCGGTACTGATCAGCGGAGGTTCCAAATAGGATGCCAAAAGCCGCCCCCCCGTGGCGATCCGCGGCAAAATACGGAAGCCCGGTGGCATCAAATTTGTTCGGGGAAGAACCCGAATGGTAGAATCAACTAAAAATGTGTGAATTATGTTTAAAGCGATGATTATTGCGGGGCTAGGCGGTTTTATCGGCACATGCCTGCGCTTTCTGACGGGAAAACTGGCCCATGTCATTACGGTTTCGGCGTTCCCGTGGGGTACGTTCGCCGTCAATATTATCGGCAGTTTCGTGATCGGCATCTTCTTCGGTCTGGCCGAAAAGACCCACGTCATCTCGCCGTCGATGAACGTCTTTCTGATCACCGGCTTCTGCGGCGGATTCACCACCTTTTCGTCGTTTGCCGACGACATGTACCTGCTCCTCCAACAGAAACACTGGCTCTATTTCGGCCTTTACGTCGGCCTGAGCTTCATTCTGGGACTGGTACTCGTATGGCTGGGACGTTCGCTGATAAAGGCGGTCTGACCGCGGTCGGCGCCTGAGCGACCGCACGCCGCCGCACAAAAAAAGGGCCGGACAATATGTCCGGCCCTTTCATTTATGATCCGGTTCGGGCTTCGCCCGGAACCTGATGCAACAGGGCTGTCAAGCCCTTCGAAATCGGAATTACTTGCGGTAGATCTTCGTGTAGCCGTAGATAGCCTCATCGCCGAGTTCCTCCTCGATGCGGAGCAGCTGGTTGTACTTGGCCATACGGTCCGAACGCGACGCCGAACCGGTCTTGATCTGACCGGAGTTGGTAGCCACGGCGATGTCGGCGATCGTCGAATCCTCGGTCTCGCCCGAACGGTGCGACGTAACCGAAGTGTAGCCCGCACGGTGAGCCATCTCGATGGCGTCGAGCGTCTCGGTCAGCGTACCGATCTGGTTCACCTTGATCAGGATCGAGTTGGCGCAGCCCATTTCGATACCCTTCTTCAGGAAGTCCACATTGGTCACGAACAGGTCGTCGCCCACGAGCTGGCACTTGCCGCCGATCTCCTCGGTGAGCATCTGCCAACCGTCCCAGTCGTTCTCCGACATACCGTCCTCGATCGAGTCGATGGGGTATTTGGCAACCAGTCCCTTCAGGTACTCTACCTGCTCCTTCGACGAACGCTTCGCGCCCTTCTCGCCTTCGAACTTGGTGTAGTCGTAAACGCCGTCCTTGTAGAACTCCGACGAAGCGCAGTCCATGCCGATCGACACGTCGCCGCCCTCTTCCTTGCGGCCGGGCTTGTAACCTGCCATCTTGATGGCCTCGATGATCGACTCGATAGCGTCCTCGGTGCCGTTCAGCGCGGGAGCGAAGCCGCCCTCATCACCGACAGCCGTCGAGAGGTTGCGGTTGTGAAGCACTTTCTTCAGGTTGTGGAACACCTCGGCGCCCATGCGGATAGCCTCCTTGAAGGTGGGAGCGCCCACGGGACGGATCATGAACTCTTGGAACGCGATCGGAGCGTCCGAGTGCGAACCGCCGTTGATGATGTTCATCATCGGAACGGGCAGCGTCTTGGCGTTTGCACCGCCGATATAGCGATAGAGCGGCATGCCGAAGTAGTCGGCGGCAGCGCGGGCCACGGCCAGCGACACGCCGAGGATGGCGTTAGCACCCAGCTTCGACTTGGTCTTCGTGCCGTCGAGGGCTATCATGGCCTTGTCGATGCCCACCTGATCGGCCACGTTCATGCCGATAACGGCGGGAGCGATCACCTCGTTTACGTTCTTGACGGCGTTCAGAACGCCCTTGCCCAGATAACGGCTCTTGTCGCCGTCACGAAGTTCGAGGGCCTCGTTCTCGCCCGTCGATGCGCCGCTCGGAACGGCTGCGCGGCCGAATGCGCCGGATACGGTACGTACTTCGACCTCGATGGTCGGATTGCCTCGCGAGTCGAGGATCTCTCTTGCGTGAATCTCTACAATCTGCATAGTTGTAAATGTTTAATTTATGGTTTTAAATACTGATATGCCGTTTTCGACCGCAAAGGTAAGAAATAATTGTGAATTGCGGTTTCATTATTGTTATTTTTTTCACGAAAGACGGATGCGGTTTCGGGAATAAAGCAGAATATATTATCTTTGCCGGCGAATGCACTCCTCTCACTTGTAAACAACTATCAATTAATGCGAAAAGTTCTCTCATTCTCTCTTTTCCTGATGTTGGGACTCATCGTCTCGCAAATGCTTCCGGGCACGCTCGGTGCAGGATACGCGGCGTTCAAGAAGTGTTCCGACACGCTGCTTTACATCTGCCTCGGATTCATCATGATCAACGTCGGCCGCGAATTCGAAATCGACAAAACCCGCTGGCGTTCCTACACTGCGGACTACTTCATCGCCATGGCCACGGCCGCGCTGCCGTGGATACTCATCGTCCTCTACTACGTCTTCGCACTGCTTCCGCCCGAACTCTGGACCAGCGGCGAGGCGTGGAAGGAAAACCTGCTGCTGAGCCGTTTCGCCGCGCCGACTTCGGCCGGCATCCTCTTCACGATGCTCGCAGCCCTCAGTCTCAAGAAAAGCTGGATTTACAAAAAGATACAGGTGCTGGCCATCTTCGACGATCTGGACACCATCCTGCTGATGATCCCCCTGCAAATCCTGATGACCGGCCTGCGGTGGCAAATGTTCGCCATCATCGCCGTCGTCACCCTCCTGCTGGCCGTCGGCTGGCGCTGGCAGGCGACGTGGAACGTACGTCAGGACTGGAAAACCATCTTGGGGCTGGCCGTCGTGGTCTGCGCCCTGACCCAGCTCGTCCACATCGTCACGGCCCGGCTTTACGGACCGGAGAACAGCATCCATATCGAAGTCCTGCTCCCGGCGTTCGTCGTCGGCATGCTGATGAAACACAAGGAGATCGACACCGCCGCCGAACGGCGCATCACCACCGGCATCTCGTTCCTCTTCATGCTGCTCGTGGGGCTGAGCATGCCGCTCGTAACGGGCGCTCCGGGCGACACGGCCGCCGCGACGTCGGTCACCGGCTCGCAGCCCATGATGCCGTGGGGCACGCTGGCGCTGCATGTGTTGGCCGTATCGTTGCTCTCGAACCTCGGCAAACTGGTGCCGCTCTTCTTCTACCGCGACCGCAAGATCAGCGAACGCCTCGCCCTCTCGATCGGCATGTTCACCCGCGGCGAGGTGGGCGCGGGCGTAATCTTCATCGCACTGGGCTACAGTCTGGGCGGCCCGGCGCTCATCATCTCGGTGCTGACGCTGGTGCTGAACCTGATCCTCACGGGCGGCTTCGTGGTGTGGGTCAAGAAACTGGCCCTGCGCACCTACGCGCCCGAAGCGCAGCAGTAACCCGGCTAAACAACCCCATATTCACAATCAAACGACGGAAACCGTGATCGAAATTACAGACAAGGCCCTGCAAACGGCAGCCGCCAAAGGGATGGACGAATTCCTCCGGGTCTTTACGGACAAATACAAGGAGACGGTCGGCGGAGACCCGACGGCCGAAACGATGCCGCTGCTCAGCGGCGAACAGCACTCGCTGCTCGCCTACCGGATTTTCCGGGACGAGGTGACCGAAGGCGGTTTCTGCCAGCTTATCCAGAACGGCTACGGGGCCTATATCTTCGGCAATCCGTTTGCCAGAGTCATGCGCCTGTGGGGTGCGGAGAGTTTCTCGAAGCTGGTCTACCGCGCCAAGAAGATCTACGACGCCAACCGGGAGGATTTGGAACGGGAGCGCACCGACGAGGAGTTCATGGCGATGTACGAGCAGTACGAAGCCTTCGACGAGCTGGAGGAGGAGTACGGCGAAATGGAAGCCGAGGTCACGGAGACGCTCGCCCGCTACGTGGACGGGCATCTGGATCTGTTCGCCGCGGTCGTCGGATAACCGGCCCGGAATCCTGCGGAAACAGCCTCTCCGCATCGCCGTTCCCGGCATATACGAAGCGTCCGCGGAGGAATATCCGGAGACATTCCGCTAAAAAAATCGGAAAAAAGGCGGTCGGCCGTAAGGGTCGGCCGCCTTTTTCGTGTCTTCGGGTAAAAACCGAATACCGTCATGGACAAACATTACCGGGACCTCCTGATCCGTGCGCTGAAGGGCACGCTGGACACCGCATCGCGCCGCGAATTCGACCTATGGGTCGCGGATGCGGACAACCGCCGCATCTACGAAAACGCCCTCCGCATATGGGACGACGTACAGCGCCGCACCTCGGCCTACAATCCCGACCGCGACCGGCTCTGGGAGCAGTTGCAGTCCCGCATCGAAGTCTGCGGAACGCCGCAGCGGGCGGAACGGCCCGCGCCGAAACGCCGCTGGATGCCGATACTGCGCACGGCGGCAGCCGTCGCCGCGGGCGTCGTCGTCACGCTCTTCGCGGTCCGTCCCGACCTCTCCCGCACACCGGTTCCGGCCAGACAGGAGTTCTGCGCCTTCGGCGGCAAGTCGCTGGCGCATCTGACCGACGGTTCGACCGTATGGCTCCAGAGCGGCTCGACGCTCGCCTACGACAGCTCCTTCGGCGCCGAAAGCCGCAACGTAAAACTCCGCGGAGAGGGATTTTTCGACATCGCCAAAGATCCCGAACGCCCTTTCACGGTCGAAGTGGAAGGGCTGCGCATACGGGTTCACGGCACGAAATTCAACGTGAACACCTCGCACGAAGACCGGACCGTCGCCGTATCGCTCGTTGAGGGTTCGGTGGCCCTCGATTCC
The DNA here is from genome assembly GCF_000183485.2 of Alistipes sp. HGB5. Lineage (NCBI taxonomy): Bacteria > Pseudomonadati > Bacteroidota > Bacteroidia > Bacteroidales > Rikenellaceae > Alistipes > Alistipes sp. HGB5. The sequence goes on from NZ_AENZ01000026.1 coordinate 20,649, forward strand.
GGCAACGGGGAGACGCGCCGGCTGCACCCCGGAGAAATAGCCTGCTACGACCCCGCCACCCAAGAGCTGAATATCCGCAGGGGCAACGTCGAGCTGGAATCCTGCTGGGCCGCGGGCAAACTGGTCTTCGAGCGGCAGTCGTTGGGCGAAATCTGCCGCTACCTCTCACGCTGGTACGACATCCGGATCGACATCTCCCCGGCACTCGCCCACAATTACGCCTACACGTTCACCCTCACCGACGAACCGCTCGAAGCGATTCTGCGCATCATGAGCCGCATCAATCCGATCGTCTACACCTTCTCGGACAACCGCTCGGTATCCATCTCCGAGATAGAATAAAACCGTAAACCTACCAAACACCAACCAAACTCCGAATGCCTATGACCGAACAGACCTGAACCGCACGCTATCCTTCCCGCGGCAGCCGCCGCAAACACACGCTAACTTAAAACTTCAACCATGAAACATTTTAGACTATTCGCAATTCTTTTGCTGCTCGTCTGCGGATGGACAACGGTTGCACACGGCCAGACGCAGGAGCCGGCGATCAACCTTGAGTTCACCGACATACCGCTCTCGGAAGCCATTTCGCGCATTGAGAAGAGCAGCAAATACACATTCTTCTACGACGCCAAGCAGACCGACCTGACCCGGCGCGTCAGCCTCCGCGCCAAACAGCTGCCGATCTCCGCCGCCCTGCGCCAGATGCTCGCCCCGACGGGTCTCAATTTCACGATCTCCGAACGCCAGATCGCCCTGATCCCCGCGGCGCGCAAGGCCCCGGCCGGATCGCGCACGATCACCGGCACGGTCAACGACTCCCACGAGCTTCCCTTGGCCGGCGTCGCCGTCACGCTGGAGGGCGACAATACGCGCGGCACCGTGTCCGAGAACAACGGCAGTTTCACCATCACCGTTCCCAATGCCGATGCGGTGCTCAGCTTCACCTATTTGGGCTACATCTCCAAGAAAGTCTCCGTCCCCGCCTCGCAGAACAACCTCAAGGTATTCCTCGCCGAGGACGCCGTGAAGATGGAGGACGTCGTAGTCGTAGGTTACGGCACCCAGAAGAAGGTCAATCTGACGGGAGCCATCGCCACGGTGGACGACACGCAGCTCGCAAGCCGCTCGGCGCCCTCCGTAGCCCACATGCTTCAGGGTGCGGTTCCGGGTCTGACGATCTCGACCACATCGGGCCGTCCGGGCAACTCGGCCGACCTGAACATCCGCGGCATCACCTCGATCAACGGCGGTTCGCCGCTCGTGCTGATCGACGGCGCCGAGGGCGACCTGATGAAGCTCAACCCCAACGACGTGGCCTCGATTTCGGTGATCAAGGATGCCTCGGCAGCCGCCATCTACGGCGCACGCGCGGCCTACGGCGTCGTGCTGGTGACCACCAAGGAGGGCGACGATTCGGGAAAAACCCGCGTGTCGTACAGCGGCCGCTGGGGCTGGAACGCCCCCACCACCTCGACCGACTACGAGACCCGCGGCTACTACTCGGTCTACGTCAACGACCTGTTCTGGCACGCCGACGCAGGCACCAACTACACCAACTACACAGAGCAGGACATGATGGAGTTGTGGGCCCGCCGCAACGACAAGGTCGAAAACCCCGAACGTCCGTGGGTGAAGATCGACCAGCGCGACGGCCGCGACACATATGTTTACTACGCCAACTTCGACTGGTACCACTACCTGTTCAAGGACGAACACCCCAACACGAGCCACAGCGTCTCGCTGTCGGGCGGCAACTCGAAGGTCAAGTACATGCTTTCGGGCAACTACTACAGCGAAGAGGGACTCTTCCGTCAGGACCCCGACCGTCTGCAGCGGATCAACTTCCGTTCGAAAATCTCGTTCGACATCAACAAGTGGCTCAAGATCAGCAACAACACCAGCTACTACAACTACCAGTACTACTACCCCGGCCCCAGCGGAGTCAATACCGCCTTCTCGCTGGGCACGGTACACGGACTGGCTTCGATGATGCCCTACAACCCCGACGGCACGAGCGTCTACTACACCTCGCTGTCGAAATACTCGATCATGGACGGCCTGCCCACGATCATGAACAAGGGCGGCCACTACAACAAGGACAAGACCGACAACATGTCGACCACCACGGAGCTGACGTGGACCCCGGTCAAAGGGCTGGAGATCAAGGGTAACTTCACCTACATGTTCAACACCCAGCACAACCTCAACCGTCAGGTCAATACCGAATACTCGCAGTATCCGGGCGAAGTGCAAACCCTCTCGACGGGCAGCCGCTTCCAAGACAAGCTCTACGAAAAGACCATGATGCACAACTACTATCAGGCCAACGTCTACGCCACCTACGCACACACGTGGAACGAGAAGCACAACTTCAAGGCGATGGCCGGTTTCAACTGGGAGACCAAGTATCTCAAGGACGTGTCGGCCACGGGCTACAACCTGCTCTCCGAAACGCTGATGGACCTCAATCTGGTGGGACAGGGCGCCGACGGCAACGAGCGCATGGAGGTCGGCGGCGGCCAGAACGAATACGCCCTGATGGGTTTCTTCGGCCGTCTGAACTACGACTACAAAGGCAAATACCTCGTGGAGGTGAGCGGCCGCTACGACGGCACGTCGCGCTTCAAGCGCGGTCACCGCTGGGGTTTCTTCCCCTCGCTCTCGCTCGGATGGCGCATCTCGGAAGAGCCTTTCTTCGAGGGCATCCGCAAAAACTTCAACAACCTCAAAATCAGGTATTCGTACGGACAGCTGGGTAACCAGAACGTAGGCTACTACGACTATATCCGCAAAATCTCGATCGGCAACCAGAACTATCTGTTCGGCGGCGACAAACCCACGACGGCCACCATTTCGGCCCCCGTGGCCTCGAACCTCTCGTGGGAAACCTCGATCCACAACAATCTGGGCGTAGACATGAGCTTCCTGAACAACCGGCTGGCTTTCAGCGCCGACTTCTACATCCGCGATACGAAGGACATGCTGACCGCCGGCGTCGCACTGCCGAGCGTCTACGGCGCCGATTCGCCCAAGATGAACAGCGCCGACCTGCGCACCAAGGGTTACGAGCTCTCGCTCAGCTGGCGCGACGAGTTCCAGCTCCTGCGCCGGCCGTTCACCTACAGCGTGACGGTCACCTTCAACGACTACGTGACCAACATCACCAAATACGCCAACCCCGACCGCACGTTCGCCAAGTCCTACTACGAAGGCATGCGCTGGGGTGAGATCTGGGGCTACCGCATCGGCGGACTCTTCGCCACGGACGCCGAGGCTGCCGGCTACGCCGTCGATCAGACGGCCGTCAACAACCGGATCAACGCCGCGGCCGGCTCGGAACGCGGCCTGCACGCCGGCGACCTGAAGTTCCTCGATCTGGACGGTGACAACATCATCTCCATCGGCAAGAACACCGTAGACGATCCGGGCGACCGGGAGATCATCGGCAACAGCCAGCCGCGGTTCCACTACGGCACTATGCTGAGCATGTCGTGGGCGGGCATCGACTTTTCGATCTTCTTTCAGGGCATCGGACGCCGCCACTGGTATCCCAAAGCCAATACGATCGCCTTCTGGGGTCCCTACGCCCGTCCGTATGCGAGCTGGATTCCCAAAGACTTCCACAAGATGTACTGGAGCGAAGAGAATCCCGACGCCTACTTCCCCCGTCCGCGCGGCTACGTCGCCCTGTCGGGTACCAACCGCGAGCTGACGGCCGTCAACGACCGCTATATGCAGAACATCCGCTACTGCCGTCTGAAGAACCTCACGATAGGCTACACGCTGCCCAAGAAATGGACCCGCAAAGTGCTGATCGACAACCTTCGCGTCTACTTCACGGGAGAGAACCTCGCCACATGGTCGCCCATCCGCTCGGACTATATCGACCCCGAAATGGCCGCCATGAACGACGAGATGCGCACCTACCCGTGGCAGAAGACCTACATGTTCGGCGTAGATGTCACATTCTAATCAAACAAGCAGAACCATGAAAAAAATATTATTGATACTGGCCGCAGGCTGCACCATGGCGCTCGTCTCCTGCGAAGAGTGGCTCGACAAATACCCGCTGGCCCAAATGTCGCCCGAAACCTTCTTCTCGAACGAAAACGAGCTGCAGGCTTTCAGCAACAAATTCTACACGGCCTTCCCGTCCGACGGGCTCTACAACGAGTACTGGGACAACATCATTCACAACGACCTGCCTCAGGAGATGCGCGGCGGCCGCACGATCCCCGCGTCGGGCGGCGGCTGGACATGGACCAGCCTGCGCGACATCAACACGCTGCTCGAATACTCGGTCAACTGCAAGGACCTCGACGTCCGTAACCGCTACGACGCGCTGGCCCGTTTCTTCCGCGCCTATTTCTACTTCGAAAAGATCAAGCGGTTCGGCGACGTGCCATGGTACTCGAAACCGATCGGCTCGGCCGATCCTGAGCTCAAGCGTCCGCGCGATTCGCGTGAATACGTCATGCAGCGCATGATCGAGGACATCGATTTCGCCATCCGCTACCTGCCTACCAAACACGACCTCTACCGTATCACGAAATGGACGGCACTGGCCCTGAAATCGCGTTTCTGTCTCTTCGAAGGCACGTTCCGCAAATACCACGGCATCGACCTTCCGGAGAACGACTGGAAATACTACCTCGACCTGTCGGCGAAGGCATCCGAAGAGTTCATCACCAACAGCGGCTACGGACTCTACACATCGGGCGGCACGCAGACCGCCTACCGCGACCTGTTCGTGTCGGAAGACGCCCAGCAGATCGAGGTCGTCCTCGCCCGCGATTACAACAAGGGGCTAAGCGTATTCCACAACAGCACCTTCTACTCGCTGAACACCTCCTACGGGCGTCCGGGCCTGACGCGCAAGATCGTCGCCAGCTATCTGATGGCCGACGGCACGCGCTTCACGGACAAGGCGGGCTGGGAAACGATGGAGTTCCGGGACGAGTGCCAGAACCGCGATCCGCGTCTGGCGCAGTCGATCCGCACGCCGGGTTACACGCGCATCAACTCCACCAAGGTCGAAGTGCCGAGCCTTTCGACCTGCATGACGGGCTACCAGCCCATCAAGTTCGTCGCGCCCGCCGATTTCGGTTCCGACGGTTACAACCTCTCGTACACCGACCTGCCGATCATCCGCACGGCCGAGATCTATCTCAACTACGCCGAAGCCAAAGCCGAGCTGGGCACGCTGACGCAGGACGACATCGACCTGACGATCAAGAAGCTGCGCGACCGAGCTGGCATGCCCAATCTGGACATGGCCCAAGCCAACGCCAACCCCGACCCGTACCTTTCGGCCCCTGAGACAGGCTACCCCAACGTGACGGGTTCGAACAAAGGCGTACTGCTCGAAATCCGCCGCGAACGCACCATCGAACTGCTTCAGGAGGGCCACCGTTACTACGACCTCATCCGCTGGAAAGAGGGCAAGACCTTCACGCAGCCGCTGCTGGGCCTCTACATCCCCTCCAAGGGCGAATACGACCTCGACGGCGACGGCACGCCCGACATCTATCTCAAGACCAAGGGAGAGACGCCCTCGACCAAAGCCCCGCTCATCATGGAGATCGATCAGGACATCTTCCTCTCGGAAGGCGACCACGGCTACATCTCGCCCCACAAGAAGAATCCGGGCGAGTGGAACGAGGCCCGCGACTACTACTACCCGATTCCGACCGACGACCGCTCGCTGACCGGCGGCGCCCTGACGCAAAACCCCGGCTGGAACGACGGGCTCGACTTTTAATTCCCAATACTAACTTCAAAAACGAACGAAACGATGAACAGACTGAAAAAATATCTTACCATCATGCTGCTGCTCGGCTTGACCTGCCCGGCAACGGCCTGCAACAGCAGCTCCTCCTCCGAAGACGAAGTTCCGCCCCATCTGAAACCCGAAACCCCGGAGGAACCGGGTCGGGACTACTACCCCAAGGCCGACGGCGCGACGCGTCTAGTGACCTACAACGTCGGCGTCTTCACCAAGTACATCAGCGACGGCAGCTACCAGATGATCGCCGACATGATGACCGAGGGCAAGGCCGATCTGGTGGGCATCAGCGAACTGGACAGCTGCACGGTCCGCACCGGCCGGGTCTTCCAGCTCAAGAAATTCGCCGGACTGATGGGCAAGGAGTGGAGTTACGAATATTCGCGGGCGATGGCCTATCAGGGCGGAGCCTACGGCGACGGAATCGCCAGCCGTGAGAAACCCGTCCGGACCTTTGCCGCTCCGCTGCCGAAGGGCGACGGCGCCGAACCCCGCGTGATGGTCGTCATGGAGTTCGAGAAATACGTCTTCGCCACCACCCACCTCGACCATGTATCCACGCTGGCTCAGGCGGGACAGGTAGACGAGATCAACAAGGTCATCGAACGCGAATTCGGCGGCTCGAAGAAACCCGTCTTCCTCGGCGGCGACTTCAACGCCCGTCCCGATTCGCCCACCATCTCCAAACTGAAGACGGGCTGGACGGTCCTCACGCCCCACGGCGCGAGCGACTTCACCCACTCCTCGCAGGCGCCGAACAAATGTATCGACTACATCCTGCTTTGGAACGGCAACGGCGCGAAGTGCGACGTGGTCGGCACCAAGATCATGCTCGACTTCAACAAAGGCGACATCAAGCGGGCCTCGGACCATATTCCCGTGCTGGTCGATGTCAAATTCCAATGCTGAGACGAACCCTTAAACGCAAACGATTATGAAACGATATGCAAACATACGTCTTCTGGCCGCCGTCGCCCTGCTCGTCGCAACGGCGGGCTGCAAGGACGACGAAGGTCCGGCGCTCAAGCAGCCTGCCCTGCTGAGCATTCAGGACGCCGCGGCCGACGCCGAAGTGATTACGGTGGAAAGCCCCAAGAAGCAGACCCTCAACATCCGCGTGGAGGCCGAGCAGATCAGCGGCAACTACATAACCGTCGTGTTCAAGATCGACCCCGAACTGGTCGAGACCTATAACGCGGCGCACGGTACCTCGTACAAGCTCTGCCCCTCGGAGGCCTACGCATTCTCGACCACCGAAGTCATGCTGCCCCGCTACAACACGGTCTCCTCGACGATGAAAGTCGAGCTGTTCAGCGAGCGCATGCCCGACGAGGAGCCGTACCTGCTCCCGATCGCCATCGATTCGATCAAGGGCGACCCGCGGGCGACGGTCTCGCCGACGGGCGGCGTCCGCTACATCCTCTTCAACAAGTTCGTCAAGCCGGGACCGCCCGCACCCGTGCTGCTCGACCGCAGCGGCTGGAAGGTGCTCGCCGCCCCCAAGGCCAAACCCAACTACGAAGTGGAGAAGATGTTCGACGAAGACATCAACACCTTCGGCTACTGCAACGCCGACGAGGAGCAGGCCAATCCGCCTTACGACTTCGTCATCGATCTGGGCAAAGAGGTGACCGTACGCGGCTTCCAGTTCAATCAGCGCTACATGACTACCGGCAAACCGGAAGCCGGCGCGCGCTACGGCATCGCCCACTTGGAGGTCTGGACCGCGAAGGAGATCACCGGCGACGGCCTCGGCGCTGCGAACGACGCCAACTGGACCTACACCCAGACATACCGCGACTACCGGACCGATCCCGACTCGCCGCTGGACCCGATGGGTGTGGTCATCAGTCCGATGCTCGACGACTACCAGCATGCGCGTTACGTCCGGCTGCGCATTCACGCCAGCTATACGAACAAGACCTATAACCCGACTTTCCGGGGATGGTGCATCGCAGAGCTGAATGTCTGGGGCAACAACGAACTGCTCGAATAATACGTCCGAACCTGCAAAGGGACCTGCTGAAACACTTCAGCAGGCCCCTTTTTTTAACGCAGTCCCGATTTCGGGCGTCCCGCATTCCGCAGGATAACAGGAACTAAAGGATTTCGAAACGAAAAATTCATACGTTCCGCATCCGTTTTATCCCCGAAAATGCCTATCTTTATTAGTCTGAATTTCCTTTAGCGATACGATGAGGCCGGAAAACGAACACGACATGGTTTTGTGGAAACACATCAGCCGAAGGGGGGGGGAAACCGCCGCCTTCAGGGAGTTGTTCGACCGTTATTACGCGCCGCTTTGCAGGTTCGCGGCCTACTGGCTCCGCGACCGCACCTCTGCCGAAGAGATCGTATTGGACACCTTTACGCATATCTGGCAGCATGCCGGGGAACTCCGCATCTCGACTTCCGTCCGGGCCTATCTGTTCCGCGCCGTGCGCAACCGCGCGCTCAACCGGCTTCGCGACCAACGCACCGACGGCATCCCCATCGAGGGACCTGAGCCGCTCTTCACGAACCCGGAAGCATTGCAGCTCGAAGCCGACGAAATGATGCTGCTGGTCGCCGAAGCCGTCTCGCAACTGCCCGACCGCTGCCGCGAAGTATTCCGCAAAAGCCGCGAAGAGGGGCTTTCCAACGCCGCGATCGCCGACCAGATGCGGATTTCGGTCAAGACCGTCGAAGCGCAGATCACCAAAGCCCTGCGACGCATCCGCGAAACGCTGCTGCGCACGTGATCTTCTCCCCGGACTCCCCGGAGACTTTCCGCCCCCGCCGAACGACCGTCTGATGACCGCCGAAGACCGGCCGGCAGCCGCATCCGGCAGCCGCGCTTTCTCCCTCAGCCTCGCTCCCAGCGTCAGCGCATCAGCACCGACGAGTCGCCGTAACTCAGGAAACGGAAGCCGTGTCCGAGGGCGTATTCGTAAATCCGCTTCCAGTCCCCGCCGACGAAAGCCGACACCAGTAGCAGCAGCGTCGATTTGGGCTGGTGGAAGTTGGTGACGATATTGCGCACGATGCGGAACTCGTACCCCAGCGGCGTAATCATGATCTGCGTCGCCGCCTTGATGCGTTCCAGCCCCTTTTCATCCATGTATTTCAGCAGAGTCTCCAGCGCCTCGCGCCCGGAAAACTCCGCCGGCACGTCGTACAGCTCCCACTGACCGACGACCCGCTCCGCATCGGGCGTTCCGGCCGTACGTATGCGCCACGCCAGCGCCGTGAGCGATTCGAGCGTCCGCACCGAGGTCGTGCCGACGGCCGTGATCCGCCCCCACTTCTCCAGCAGGCGGGCTACCGCCGCACGCCGCACCTCGAAATGCTCGGTGTGCATCGGATGCCGCGCGGCATCGTCGTCCTTGACGGGCAGAAAGGTCCCGGCCCCGACATGCAGCGTCACCTCCTCGAACCCGAAGCCGCGCGCCTTCATCCCCTCGATCAGTTCGGGCGTGAAGTGCAGCCCCGCCGTCGGCGCGGCCACCGATCCTTCGAATTTGGAATAGACGGTCTGGTAGCGCGTATAGTCGATCTCCTCGCTTTCGCGGTTCAGGTAGGGCGGAATCGGAATCCGTCCGAGGTATTCGAGCAGCTGCCCGAACGTCATCGCCGCCGACCACTCGAAGCGCACGGTATGCTCGCGGCCGCGGTTCTCGACGAGCCACGCCCGCAGATGCTCCGGGCGGCCTTCGTGCTCGAAGTTGATCTCCACATACCCCTCTTTCCATTTCTTGAGGTTGCCCACGATGCACGACCATTCGCACCGCCCGACGACGGCGAACGCCCGTTCGTAATCGGCCGGATCGTGCGGTTCGAGACAGAACACCTCGATGCGGGCGCCCGAAGGCTTATGCATGATGATCCGCGCGCGAATCACCTTCGTATTGTTGAACACCAGCAGCTGGCCTTCGGGCAGCACGTCGCCGATGTCGGCGAAATGCGCTTCGCCGATCTCCCCGCCGCGGTAAACCAGCAGTTTCGAGGCGCTGCGCTCGGCCAGCGGGAACTTGGCGATCCGCCCGTCGGGCAGGTCGTAATCGAATTCGTTTATGTCTATATGCCGTTCACTCATGGGCACAAATGTACGCTTTTTTCGCTTCCGTTGCACACGCTCCGGCCGATAATCGCCCATATACCATATCCCACAGGCCCTCTCGGTCAAAAAAGCCGCCCGGTCTCGGACCGGGCGGCTTCCCCTCAAAAACTATTCAAAGCCCACCTCTATTTGGAATAAACATAAATCTCGGAGCTGAGAGGCGCCGACCCATACATATGCCAAATTATATAACGAGCGGTTATCGGCGCGATAAACGAAACATACTGCGTTCCGGCAGGCGTCATCGACAAGCCCTCTTCAGGCGTTACGAGTTTCCACCCGGCCCCGTCATCGCTAGTATAAACAGCACAAGAACTCATCGCATAAGCCGCACCGTAAGCACTGAACGTCTCCAATCCGGTAACAGTCTTTGTAGCGCCCATGTCGATCTTTACACCGAGATGGGGAGTATTGAACCATATATAATCTCCGGTATTCCCATTGATCAATTTAGGTTGATGGGCTCCCCAGTCTGCATTATTATCATCCACATTGGTAGCATAAACCGACCAACCGCTGTAATCCGCAATCCGGCTGCCCGAAGGTTTCACGCCGGCCTGTATATCCATGGATTTGGCTTTGTTTATCTGAACGGACAGCTCCTTCTGTTTCGAAGAAATACGCAATTGTCCGGAAACAGGCTGCACCGATCCGATCCCGACCGTCACTTTGTAGGTGGCAGCCTCCTGCGGAACAAAACTCCAATCCGTCCTGAGATCCATCGTATCTCTGGCTGCCAACTCCCCGGCAGGAATCACGACGGCACCGCCTTCGCGGAAAGTAACGATCTCCTCCGGCATATCGCCTTCGATCGTATAAGCGAACTTCACGGCGACATCCGACTTCCATGGTTTGGCAAGACAAACCGCAAACGGCATCGAGACCTCCGTATCGCCTGCAATTCCCAGAGACGAATGCGTCTGATTGAACTCCAAAGAGCCGACACCGAGCTTCAGACGTTCCAAATAAACATAGTCGGCCGTCCATTCGTCTGTTGCAGACTCATCGTCGTCGCATGCGACAAAACAACCCGCAACCGCAGAAACGAGAACTCCGGCCAAAAGATATTTCAATTTTTTCATCATAATGTAATCGTATTTAACAAACAATTTGAATGAACCGCATGGCGGCAGGCACGCACCGGGCGCGCCTGCGCCATAATTACGGGATTAAGGCCACGGCGTTTCCGTATCGGTGGACTTGATGCCGGCAACCCACGTCGGGGTCTTGGACGTCTTCAGCGTATGCCCGTTGCCCGTGCAGTCCTCGAACGTATTGCCCTCGCCTTCGTTGAAGCGCCAGTAAGCCTCCAAGCCCTGCGATTTGGCGCTGGTCGTGGTCATGTTGTTCTGCACCTGCGCTTCCGTACGGCATACCGACCAGATACGCGCCTCGGACATCAGTATCTTACATCCGCTCCACCACGAATCGCCGGTTCCGTGTCCGCCGCCGGCATCGCCGCCGAACCAGTTGGCCGATCCGAAGTTGGGATCGCACACGCCCTCCTTGCTTCCGGCAAAAGTACCGTTGACATAGAGGGTCACCTTGGTTCCGTCATAGGTCAGCGCCAGATGCTGCCATTTGTTGGGCGTGAACGACAACGACGGATTGAGATACCAGCCGTCGCCTTGGAACTGCACCAGCGAATGGGCCTTATGGTCCGAAGTGTCGTTCTGCGGGTCCTCGAAGCGCAGCAGCACCGAACCGCCGTTGGTAAATACGGCACGGTTGCGGTTGGCCGTATTGCTCACTTGGAAACGCACCTCGACCGTAAACTGCGGAAGCGTCAAGGGGAAACCGTCGGCGGCAAGTCCCGCGCCGCCGACGAACATCGGGAGCGACGAGACGACAATCGCTTCGGTCGTAATCACATAGGTCGAGGTCAGCGAGGTCACCGGAACCGACCCGTCGGCGCTGACAAGACGCAGCGGCAGGGCATAGCTCTCGCCGACATACTCCTTGGGCAGCGGCTTGATATGGATCTTGGTTGCAGGAGCGCTGAATTCTCCGGCCTTGATCGTCACTTCGGAGTCCATCTCGTAGACCTCTTCGGGCAGTACGAGAAAACTCGAAGCCTGCTTCTGGTTGTAACGGTCCAGCACCTCGGAATCGACCACGAATTTCAGCTTTACGTCTTTCGTTGCGGCCTCGCTCAGGCAGGCCGTGATTTCGGCGTCGGCGCCCAGTTCGGTAATGGTCACTTTCGTGCTTTTATTCGACGCGCTCTCGCTGACGAAGGCGTGCACTCCGAGCGTATCGTAATCGGCATCGTTGCAGGCCGAGAATCCCGAAACGAGCGCCGCGAGACCGAGAACTGCTGTTTTAATGCTGTTTTTCATCTTTTTCTTGCTTTTGGTTGTTCGGACTAATTGACTGCGGGGTTCTGCGCCTGAATTCCGGTTCGCATCCATTTGTAGGAGGGTTTGTTCACCGCCTCGTTGCTGAACCGGTAACCGCCGAAACCGCCTTTGCGGAAGCCGTTGACGGGCTGCCATCTGGCCATTCCCAGCAACGACGGGCACTCGGCCTTGTCGAGTCTGGTTCCGTTGCGAAGCGTCCAGAAATAACCGCCGTTCAATGCGTCAATGGCGCTCTCCATGTTTTCCGTAACGATGAAGCGCTTGGTGATCTCCTCCTCGGACATCACGCCCCCAAATCTATTGATTATCTGCGTCAGGCGCGAGTCCATATTCGACTCGCTCTGTCCGGCATTGGGCGACGGAGTGCCGCCGGAAACCGAATAGGCCTGTCCGATGAAATAGTCGAAATAAGTCGCCGCGCTCACAGGAACCTTCCAGAGTTCGCCGTCGATAACGAGCATTTTACCCGAATTGGACTGAGGGCCGAGGTGCTTGCACAAAATATCGAGGAACCATCTCACATAAGTATCGTTTTCATCGAGTTTGCCCACAACTCCATCGACATTCGGTTCGAAATCGATATCCAGACCGTCGTAGTTGTACTTGTAAATGGTATCCGCGATAGCCTGCGCATATTTCTCCATCGAGGTCTTGATGGCCGCTTCATCGTCGTCCACCCAGCCCCAGAACGCTTCGCGGGTCGCTTCATCGACATCATATTCGGCAGGAGTGAACCCCTTGCCGACATACTGGATAAAGGTACACATCAGCACTTTGGTCCCTTTCTTCTGCTGCACCATGCGGAGATCTTCGATCTTGCCCTGCGAAAGGTTGCTCGAATTGTCCCACAACGAGACCATATCCATACTGTCGGGAAGTCCCATCAGCATACTGGCCGTCAGAACGGCAGGATCGCCCCAGCCGCTGAACCACCCGAACGAAATCGAGTGATCCGTCTTTTTCCACTCGCGCAGAGCTTGGTAGTAGGATTCGGGGCGCGAGGTCTCGGTATTGCCGTAATCGACCTTCTTTTCGGCTTCGACCTCCGTCCAGTCGCTGCAGTTGGTAAACGCAGTCGCGAAAAGCAGCGCCGCCGCCAATGCCCATATATTTTTCTTTATGTTCATAATGTATGCTTTCGTTTAGGTTTCGACACTATTTTTTCTTCGTCCAGAAAAGATCGACCGACTCGTTGTCCGTACCGCCCAGCAATGCCACCGCCTTGTCGTAATTGCTCTTGTTGAGGTTACGCTCGGTATAGGGATAGCGCAGCCGGCGCAGACCGCGGAAGTTGTCGGAGATAACGCCGCCGCTGAGGTTGTCGATGGCCGGCGCCAGTTCGGGATAGCCCGTACGGCGGAATTCGGCCCACGCTTCGAGTCCCATCGGGAAGTTTGCGATCCATTTCTGGGTGATGATGCGCTCCAGATTCTTCTCCGTGCCGTCCGCGTCGTTCCACTTGATCTTGACGTCCGTCTGACGGTCGTAGTTGTACTTCGCGCCGCGCGGATCGTTCAGATGTCCGGCGGGAACGAGCGTTTCATCGGCCAGATAGGCGTCGATGTCCTCGCCCGCCACGCCGTTCTGCTCCATCGACAGACGCACGCCGGCCTCGTAGTAGGACTGCGCCGTACCGCCTACGGTCCACTCTCTGAGCGCCATCTCGGCGCGCAGGAAATTGGTCTCGGCGGCCACGAAAATCGGCAGCGACGAGCCGGACTGCACGTTGGGCAGCGAATAACCGCTTACGGCCGATTTCTCGAATCCGGCCGTACCGGCGCGCATGCCGATATAGCGGGTGTTGTCGAAGGTCGATTTCTGGAAATAGGCTTCGCAGCGGGGATCGTCGTACCCGGTCATGTAATCGACGATCGAAGCATTGATTCGCAGGTCGCCCCACGACGCCGAAGCCAGCTGATAGGGATTTCCCTGCACGCCGGGACTCATCATGGCGTTCTGGGCGTTGGTCTCGATCAGGCCGGCGGCATGGCCGCAGGCGCTCTCGGCGGCCTCGCGGTCGTTCGAGCGGATCGCCGCACGCAGGCAGAGCGAGTTGGCCAGACGCGCCCAAGCCGTATAGTCGCCTGCGAAAATCGGATCGTTGTTAGCCAGCGGTTTCGACGCCGGATACTCCTGCGCATAGGCGTAGAGCGTGGTCGCCGCGCCCGCGAGGTCCTCGATGATATGCTTGTAGACATCCTCCGCCGAGTCGTACTCGACATAGAACGAGCCGTCGGCTACCTTGCTGTAGGGGATCGGGCCGTAGCAGTCGGCGACGCGCATCATCACGGCGGCGCGCACCAGACGGGCCATCGCGTAGTAGTGGCCCGACTTGCTGGTCGATTTCTCGATGTCGAAGAAGTTGGCGTAAATATCCTCGAACATCGTATTGTACGGCGTGGCGTTCCATGCGTCGGACGCATTGAACGTATCGAAGTTCTGACCGCCCCAGCGGTTCGACAGCGTGAAATATCCGCCCAGCGAGCCGACCATCTGATCGACCATCTGCGAGTCGTTCTGCTGCACGTACATCATGGCGTCGAGCATGGTGGGAATCAGCACGGCGGGGTCTCCCTTGTAAAGGGCATAGGGATCGGTGTTGTACTCGTCGAAATTGCCCGTACAACCCGCAAAACCGCATACCGTCAATAAGAGGCAGGTAAGTTTAATGATATTTTTCATAGCTTTGGTTCGGTTAGAATTGCAGTTTCACGTTAAAGCCGAAATTGCGCGTGCTCGGCTGCATGAAGTAGTCCACGCCCTGATAGTAGGCGTTGTCCGTCGCCGCCGAGATTTCGGGGTCGAACGGCGCCTTGCAGTAGATCATCCAGAGGTTCTTGGCGACGAATCCGACCGTCAGTCTGGCTTTGTTGCGGAACCACCGCGCCGGCAGCGTATACTGCAGGCTCAGCTCCTGCAGGCGTACGTTGGTGGCGCTGTAGAGGTAATAGGCTCCGTAACCGCCCTCGGCCGTCGAAATCGCCGAATAGTACTTCTGGGGATCGACGGTGCCGTAGTTGATCGGAATGCCGCCGCGGTCGCGCGCGTCGGCCGTGGCCTGCGACGCGCCGTAGTAGTCCAGCACGCCCTGCGTGGCCGAGTAGGTCAGGCCGCCGATTCGGGCCGTGAGGACCGCACCGAGTTCGATGCCCTTGTAGCCGAAGCTGTTGCTCCAGCCCATCGTGTAGCGGGGCGAGAGCTGGCCCACCTTGCGGAAGTCGGTTTCGGCGATCGAGAGGTTGCCCGTCGAAGGATCGATCTCGATGTTGCCGTTCAGGTCGCGCTTAAGCTCGTGATTGACGTAAATATCGCTCATCGAACCGCCCGGACGCAGGATGACCTGCGGCGCCACGTTGCTCGCGCCCAGCCAGTCCTTCTGAATCTCGTTGTCGGTGATGGTCTCGCCCGTCACGGGGTTCACTTCGCCGGCCGCCAGCCGCTTGATCTCGTTGCGGTTGAGCGTAAAGGTGTACGAACTGCTCCATGTGAAGTCATTCCACTTGTTGTTGTAGCCCAGCGCCAGCTCGACGCCTTGGTTCTGCACGTCGCCGGCCTGCACGACCACTTGGTTGTAACCCGACGAAGAGGGCAGCGGCGCATAGATCGTCTGGTGGTAGGTGTTCGAACGGTAGTAGGTCACGTCGAAGTTGATGTGGTTGAGGAAACGGGCGTTCAGGCCGATCTCCCACGACTTGGTGTCCTCAGGCTTGAGGTTGTAGGCCGGATAGGTCGAAGGCTTGCTCCAGTTGTGGGTCTGGTTGTTGAACGAGTAGGCCGGATTGGAGAGGTAGCGGGCGAAAGCCGACGCCACCTTCGAATACGACCCGCGCACCTTGAGGAAGGTGAACCATTCGGGCATGTTCACCATGTTGGAAACCACGGCCGACAGACCCACCGAAGGATAGAAGAACGACGAGTTTTTGGAATAGGCCAGCTGCGAAGCCCAGTCGTTGCGGCCCGTCACCGTCAGGTAGAGCATCGAGCGCCACCCCACCTCGACCGAAGCGAAGATCGCCTGCGTCTGGTCGTGCCATCCCTCCTGCAGGGGTTTGAACTTCTCCTGATAGTTGAGGTTGTTCATGGCGAAATGGTTGGTCAGCAGCAGGTCGCCCGCCACGCCGGCCTGCTCGTAGCGCTGGTCGTTGATCGAAGCGCCGATGTTGGCGTTGAGCGTCCAGTCGTCACCGAAGGTCTTGTCGATGTTGAGCATCACGTCGCCGTAGAAACTGCGGTCGTGCTGCGTCTGGTCTTCGTAACCGCCGTTCGTTCCGCAGAAGGTGGTCAGCGTCGAGGCGTAGAGCTTCTGCTTGATGCGGTATTCCGAATTATCGACCCGCACGCGGCCCGAAACGTTCATCCAGTCGGTGATATTCCACCGCAGCGATGCGTTGAGCATGTAGCGGCGCTTGCTCGTCTCGCGGTTCATGCGGTTCTGAATCCAATAGGGGTTCTGCAGCGAATGTGCGCCCTCGCCGTAAGGCCAGTACTGCACCATATAGCCGCGCACGGGGTCCCAGCGCTCGAAAAGGCGGATTTCGTCGAAGTCGTCGCTGCGCGGGAAGAGGTAGAGCGCGGGCAGCGGGTTGTAATACTTGCCCTGCGTCACCATGTTTTCGTCGTGCTGGATGATAAAGCTGGCGCCCAAGTCCAGTACGAGCTTGTCCTTGGCGAACGAGGTGGTATTGCGGGCCGTGAAGTTGTAGCGGTCGTACGTATTTTCGGGAATGATGCCCGCCGTATTGGTCGTCGAAGCCGAGATATAGGTCTGGTTCTTCTCGTTGCCCGTCGATACCGACACCGAGTTGATGATGTTGGTTCCCGTGTTGAAGAACTTCTTGGCGTCGAACGTGCTGGCAGACTTCTCACCCCAGTTCATCAGCCCCGAACTGGTTCCGTAGCTGTTCTGCATGTCGGGCAGCCGGTAGACCTTCGAAAAGGTCGTACTGTTGCTGACGGTCACCACCGTACGGTCCTTGACGCCGCGTTTGGTGTTGATGACCACCACGCCGTTGGCGGCGTCGCTGCCGTAAAGGGCCGCAGCCGAAGGGCCGGTCAGCATGTTGATCGACTCGATGTCTTCGGGGTTGATATCCGCGGCGCTCTCCGAACCGGCCTGTTTGGCATAGGTGCCGCCGTCGCCGCCGAAGCTGTGGTTATACATCGGAATACCATCGATCACATAGAGGACGTTGTTGCCCTTCTCGATCGACTTCTCGCCGCGCATCACCACGCGCGCACTGGCGCCGGGGCCGCTCGCACCGCTGTTGATCTGCACGCCGGCCACCTTGCCGACCAGCGAATTCATGAAGTTGGCGTCCTTGACGGTCGTCAGCTCCTCGGACTTGACCTGCTGCACGTTGTAGCTCAGGGCCTTCTCCTGACGTTTGATGCCGAGGGCCGTCACTACGACGTTCTCCACCGCCACGGCCGAATCGCGGAGCGTAATCCGGAAATCGGTGCGGCTGCCGACGGTCACATCGACCGGCTCGTAGCCCAAGTAGGTAACGGTCAGGACAGCATTTTCCGCGGGGGGGGGAACTTGCAGCGAGAAGGAGCCGTCGGTATTGGTCGAAGCTCCGACGGTCGTACCTTTGACGATCACCGAAGCTCCGATCACCGGCGCGCCGTCGGCGTCGGTCACCACGCCCTTCACGGTCACAGGCCTGCGGTCGGCCTTCGAAAGCAGAATGTATTTGCCGTCGAAACGGTAGACCACGTCTGTTCCGCGCACCATCTGCGCGAGCGCTTCCGAAAGCGGGCGCGCCTCCACATCGACGCTCACGACGCTGTTGATGTCCACGTCCTTGTTCGACAGGAACAAATAATTGGTTTGGTTCTCGATTTCATTCATCACACGCTCCATGCTGACGCCCGACAGACGGATCGTCACCGCATTATTCTGAGCGTATGACCGTGTGGCATAGAACGATGCGCACACGACAAAAAAGAGTGTAAACAGGCATTTAATTTGCTGAATACGTTTTTTGTTCATACTTTTGCAATTAGTTAGTTGTTAGTAGGCTGGGTAGCTGATTAACGGCCGACCGCGGCTTGCGGATGTTGCGACCATCTGCAAGCTTTTTTTATTTGCCCCGGACGACCGGCGAGGGTCATTGTTCGGCTCTTCTCATAGGCAGTCTTTTCGTTTTTTTCAGGTTTATAAATTGGTTATCGTATGACGATCGTTCCGTTGTCTTCGCTGCGCGTATAGGTGAAATCCGAGGCCATCTGCAACAGGCGCAGCGCCGAATCGACGCCGTCCGAAATGCGGATCTTGCCGTGGTTGTAATCGACCTCCGGCATCCGGTTGCGGTCGATCCGTATCTTCACGCCGAAGCTCTTTTCGAATTTGTGCATCAGCTCCCCGAACGAAAGGCCCTTGATGCTGATCATGCCTTCGGTCCAGAGGTAGTCGTCCATGCTGCCGATCGCATTCAGGTTCAGCCGCCGCCCCGCCAGCCGCACCTCCTCGTTGGGCTTGAGGACGAACTGTTCGCCGGGCGTCAGGCGGTTGGTCACCTTCACGCTTCCGCGCAGCAGGGCCGCCGAGAACAATCCCTCGCGCTCCTCGGCCGTCACGTCGAATTTGGTTCCCAGCACCTCGACGTCGCAGGCGAACGTCTCGACCACGAACGGATGCGCGGGATCGTGCTCGACATCGAACATCGCCTCGCCCGCAACCTTCACGCGCCGCTCGCCCCCGGCGAACACCAGCGGATACTCCAGCCGGGTTCCCGCATTGAGCCAGACCTTGGTGCCGTCCTGCAACTCCATGCTCAGGTACTGCCCCGCAGGCACTTCGAGCGCCGTCGTCCGCCGCGTCCACTCTTCGATCCGGTCGTCGGCAAGCATCCGGGCCACGCCGATGCCGACGACCGCCACGGCGGCCAGCTCCGCGGCATAACGCACGATGCGGCGCAGCGGAATGCGACCCAGCGAAATGCGGCGCGCCGCCTTCTTCGCAGGCGCAGGCGACAGCACGTCGGGACCGTAAATGACCGAAGCGGCCATCACTTTGTCCAGCTCGTCCAATTCGCGCATATGCGCGGGATCGGCGTCGAGCCAGTCGAGCACCTGCTCCGTCTCGGCATCGGTCGCCGTATTTTCCAAATATTTATAGATAAGTTCCGGATTCATCTCTCTCTCTTCGTCTGTTTCTATAAAAACGAATAAGTGCGCCCGATTCCCAATCAGACGCACTTGGATTTGCTAAAAAAATATTTTTAATAATTCACGCTCTCGAATTCAGGATCGCAAAATATTATCCGACAGCAACATAAGCAACACGGGCAAATAATCCTTCAACGCCACGCGCAGCTGCTTCACGGCCTTTTCCAGTTCGAATTCGACGCGCCGCACGGTGATGCCGTACTTTTCGGCGATCTCCTTGTAGCTCAGCTCCTCGAAGCGGCGGGCGACGAACACTTCGCGTGTCAGTTCGGGCAGGCGGTCGAGCGACTGCCGCACGATCGCGGCCACCTCCGCCGAGAAAATCTCCTCAGGATTGAACGCCTGCAGCGACCGTATGTCGGCCGCCAGCACCCGCCGCCTAAGCTCGTACACCTCCTGCTCGATCTTGGCATGCAGGCTTTGGGCGCGCAGCCAGTCGAGGCATTTGTTGCGGACGATAATCAGGATATAGGCCTGCAGGTTGGCATCGGCGGGAATCCGGCCGCGGTTCTCCCAGAAGGACATGAAGCTGTCCGAGACGAGATCCTCGGCCACCGCCGCGCTCCGCACGTAGCGGCACGCGATCGCTTCGAACCGCGCGCGCCACGTAGCGAACAGGCGGCCGAATTCGGCCGTCGTCATCGCAACGGACTCGCGTCCCTGTATTCGCACGGCGGTCTTCTCCACGTCCACTCCCGGTTTTATTCTACGATGATTTCATCCACGAACATATGCGCCTTCTGTCCGGCCGCGCCGTGCCATGCCGGAATCGGATCGACCGTACGGGCCACCACGCGCAGGTAGCGGGCCGAGGTTTCGGGGAAGAGCACCTTGAACGGCTTGACGCCGTCGGGGCTGCCGGCCGTCTCCTGCGGCACGGACATCAGCGCCGCCTCGGTGAACTCCCTGCCGTCGTCCGAGAGGTAGACCCCCACCGACGAAGGCGGGAAAACCCACTCGCCCTTCTCGACCAGCGATTCGACGGTCACCGCCGAATAGGGCTTCGCCCCCTGCATGTCGATCGTAACGTCCAGCGGCTCGTTCAGGAACCCGATCCACGCGCCGTTCGAATAGACGGGACCTCCGCGGTAACCGTCCACCAGCAGCGAGGCGCCGCCGTAGGTATATTTGAGCGTCGGCGCGGCGTTCAGCGCGATGCGCCGTCCGGTCGCCTTGTTGAAATCGAATTTCCGCGTATAGACCGGCGTCTGCATGCCTTCGCGCAGGGCCGCGGCCTTGAACGTGCAGCTTTCGCCGATGGTCACCGGCGCCTTGTAAAGCGGACTCGAAGCCGTGGGATCGGAGCCGTCGAGCGTGTAACGGATCGGCGCGCCGCCCTGCGTGGTGAGGGTCATCACGACGCCCCCCTTCTCCGGATCGACCGCATACGAAGCCGTCACCCCGAAGATATGCTTGGCGAACTCATATCCCATCTGAGAATAGATTTCGTCCATCCTGAAACTGCCGATGAAGCGGTTCCAGTCCTTCGTTTCGGGCAGACACCACTGCACCTCGCTCAGGGCGGCCAGACGCGGCAGAAGCATGTATTCGAGGTGTTCGTCGCTCAAGACGTATTCGGTCCAGAGGTTGGCCTGCACGCCGAGAATATGTTTCTGCTGTTCGGGCGTCAGCTCCGGGAACGCCGGATCGTACGAATAGACCTGCTCCATCGGTATGTAACCGCCGATTCCGAACGGCTCGGCGTCGGTGTCGAGCGATTGGTAGTAGTCGAAATAGAAGTGCGAATTCGGCGTCATGATGACGTCGTGCCCCAGCTTGGCCGCGGCGATTCCGCCCTCGCTGCCGCGCCACGACATGACGACGGCGTCGGAGGGCGCCCTGCCTTCCAGAATCTCGTCCCAGCCGATGATGCGGCGGCCGTGCTGCGCGAGGAATTTGCCGATGCGGTCGGTCACGTAGCTCTGCAGGTAATGCTCGGCGGTATGCTCTCCGTCGTCCTTCAGGCCGAGCTGGCGGATCTTCGCCTGACAGCGCGGACACTTCTCCCAGCGCACCTTCGGGCACTCGTCGCCGCCGATATGGATATACTCCGAGGGGAACAGCTCCATCACCTCGGTCAATACGCCTTCGAGGAATTCGAAAGTCTTCTCCCGTCCGGGGCAAAGCACGTCGTCGGCCACGCCCCAGCGGCCCCACACCTCGTACGGACCGCCCGTGCAGCCCAGTTCGGGATAGGCGGTCAGCGCCGCCAGCATATGGCCCGGCAGGTCGATTTCGGGAATCACCGTAACACCCCGGTCGGCGGCATATTTCACCACGTCGCGGATCTCGTCCTGCGTATAGAAACCGCCGTAGGGCGTACCGTCATAGGTTCCCCACTCCTTGCGGACCACGGTGGCCTTGCGGATGCTGCCCACGGCGGTCAGCTCCGGATAGCGCTTGATCTCGATGCGCCAGCCCTGATCGTCGGTCAGGTGCCAGTGCAGCGTATTGAGCTTGTGTATGGCCATCACGTCGATATACCGCTTCACTTCGTCCACCGAGAAGAAGTGGCGCGCCACGTCGAGGTGCATGCCGCGGTAGGCGAACCGCGGCGCGTCGGCGATCTTCACGCAGGGCACCTCCCACGCCGCATCGGGCGCAGTCTCCGTGCCGTAAACCGCCGCGGGCAGCAGTTGTCCGAGACTTTGCAGGGCATAGAGAAAGCCGGGAAACTGCGACGCCCGCACTTCGATTCCCTCCCCGTCCACGTTCAGTTCATAGCCTTCGGCCGGGAGCGATTCGTCCGTGACGAAACGGATGCCCGACGCGGGCATCTCGTCGGCGACCGTCACGGGATTCGTCCCGCCGGTAACCGTCGCCAGCCGTGCGGCGAATCCGACCACGGCGCGCTGCGTCCGCTCGTCGGTGCGACTGTCGCACGTAACGGGCCGATCGGTCACCCGATAGGTTCCCCGACCGGCTTCGAGATGATTGGGATAGGGCACAATCGCGATCTGCGGATCGTGCGAACCGCAGGAACAAAGCGCTATTCCGGCGGCCATAGTCAAAAGTAGTTTTTTC